>CAYSVE010000311.1:0-7061 GCA_964434365.1 uncultured Anaerolineaceae bacterium
AACGCCGCGATACCCGCGCGGCTACCGCCCCAACCCAGCCCGACCATCAACAGAAGTACTGTCAACACGGGCGAAAGCTCCAACAACCAACTCGTCAAGGCGAGGTCCATGAGTCACCATCTCTCGCTCGATCACCAAAAAACAGGTGCGGAGTATGGCAGAGATCGACCAATATGGAAAGGTATTGTAATGAATGCTAGAGGTGGTGCCGATGCAAGGCCCTAGCCGAAGACGCCCTCGCGGCGGTACACCTCGCCGACGACTTCGCCCAGGTGCCCGGCCAACTCGGTCGTGAACGCGCACGCTTTATCGAACGCGCGATGCAGCGAAAGCCCCAACCCACTGCCCGCATATTTGTCGACGTGGGCGGTGTCGGTTGCGTGCCAGCGGAAGGTGGGCGGCATCCCAAAATCGATGGTGTTGCCGAGCGTCGCTAGGGCCTGCTGCTTGAGTTCGAAAGTCTCGTTGATTTCTACAACGCAATTGGGGTGCTGTGATGTCATATAGAAGATGCTATGCGCCCTGTGTGGTGGGTATCCGCCGCATTCGTCGATGTGCCACCAACGCCCCGCCAGATGTAGCGCATCGGCGAACAGGTGCCCAATCGCCCGACACATGGGGTCTGCGGCATCCTCGCTGCACTGAGGGTCTTGCATGATGATGATGGTTGGCTTGACAACGCGTATCAGTTCGATGATGCGATCTTTCCAGAGAAAGTTCGACAACGTGTCAGGTGCGAAATCGAGGAATGTGACCTCGGTAACACCGAGAATCGCACATGCGTCGTGCAGGTGCGTCCGGTTTTCTGGATGACTGACCGGGACTGCCGCGTGTACGGCATCACCACTTTTGACGTGTAGCGCGAGCGTACCGCCGCAATGGACGATTTCGTGGCCAACGCTGGCTAACATCAAGACGATCGTCATCATTCCATACCTCATAAAATGTGTGGGCCATTGGGTGTGTGGTGTGCCTGTAGGAGAATGCTTGGCGAGAAATCCACACAGGGTATGGTAAGGATAACTCTGTGCCCACAAAAGACCATCGTACAAAGCGTCGATTTGCTGCGGTGTTTTCTTGTCGATACCCTACAGGCACCAACGAAAAACGCCCCGCGTGGGGGCGCTTTGACACAACAGTACAAAGGCTCTTCTCGCCAACAACGGTCTATCGAAGTTGGAAGGCCTGCTTCAAGGCGTCGATCTCGGCATCGTCGATTGGTTTCATGGTGCCTACCCGTGCTGCGTCGATGAGCGACTTGGCGCTGAACTCGGCGACCTCCAACCGATCGAAGGCTTCGAGGATATGCTGCCCCACCGTGAGCACACAATCGTTGCTGATGAGCAGTACCGGGCATTGCAGCGATACCTTTGCAGCGATGGATGCTGTGTCGGTAAATTGCACGCCGTAGGCCATGTGTGGCATGTCGCGCAACATGATGTAACTTTCAGGGATCGTTCGGCTGTCGAACGCGGCCCCGGTGACGGCGTAGGCCGTGATACTTGGCGATTGCGCCGTGATGATGCAGCCCACATTCGGATGTTCGGCGTATACCGTGCGATGCAGGTTCACCGAGCGACTCGGCACTTTGCCCTTCTCGCGCATACTGTCCTTCACGAGTACAAGGTCGTCGACATCGACCCCCCGCCGATCGATACCCGTCGGGGTAATCAAAAAACAGGTGTCGTCTACACGTGCCGAAACCACACCCTCGGTGCTTATCATCAGGGCACGGTTGCAGGCTCGATGCACGGCATCGACGATAGCGCGGCGTAGTTCTAACTCGCGGGGCGTGTGTTTCGTAGGTTCGAACTCCGGCAACAGATTATCGCGATGGTCGAACGACATAAGTTGCTCATCGGTCAAAGTGTGGACATCGCCCAAGGCCTGCGCCTGAATAAGCGTACGCGCGCAGAAGTCGAGCGTTTCTAGTCGTTGGAAGGCTTGCAACAGATTTTCGCCACCCGACGCCATACCATGATTCTCCAGAATGACGATGTTGCAGCCACTCGCAAACGTCTCCGCGATGTTTTCGCCGAGTTGTTCGCTACCCGGCAGTGCGTAGGGGGCATACCCCACCGTGCCACAGACGCGGTTCGCCTGGGGAATAATGCGTGTGTTCGGCACTTCGCGCGCAATGCTGAAGGAAACCAATGCGGGAGGATGCGCGTGTACCACTGCACCAAAATCGGGGCGGCGGTTGTAGATTGCCAGATGAAACGGTAACTCCGATGAAGGCCGATGCAACCCCTCGACCCGGCCATCGGGGGATACACACATCATATCGGCGGGGGTCAGCTTTCCTTTGTCGACCCCTGCCGGGGTTATCCAGATATTGCCCTCACCATCCCGAACCGACAAATTTCCGCCAGAGAGGGTTGTCATACCGCCATCGTAGATGCGTTGCATGATGTTGACAAGTTGTTCGCGTGGGTGGAGGAGTTCGAAGCGCATATTCGTGACATACCTTTCGACAAGCGCAGCAAGTTTAAACGCTGGTATCCGCAGATGCGTACAGACGCTTTCTTTGATTGTATCGCTATCGAGGGCCAGCCACATGTGAGGTAAATAATATTAAGTCTCAATTAAGGCATTCAAGGACGCCCTGGGAAAGTATCGCAGCCCCATATGCTGAGACTAAACAGCAACTAATTGGCTTCGGCAGTATCGTCCGTCGAGTAACTCAGGAATACTTTCATCGGATGGCCCTTCCACACAACTAAGCGAGCCGTCGACTGAAGTATAATATCAATACTAGACCGGCAGTCCACATCCGCCCTGGCGATGACACCGTGTGGCAGGTGGTGCTAAAAAGTGTACGCAACGAGGAAAATACTGCGGCTCTCGACCGATCGGATCGAGGAAAGCCGGTATCATGATTTTGTTACGATCACTTAACTCTTGGAGCACGCCTACATGGCTGTTGTTGCAGTATTCGGTAGTGGCTCTGTCGAGACCGAGAACTCAGACTACACCGACGCGTACCAAATCGGACGGTGGCTCGGCAACGCTGGCTTCACGGTGATGACAGGCGTTTCGGTGGTGCGTGCGATGGAAGCAGCCAACCGCGGCGGTGCCGCAATCGGCGCGCGGGTCATCGGCGTAACCTATGACGATGACGACAACCCACCAGAGCCATCACCCATGGCCCTGATGAGAAACCTACCGTTGTTTACCGGTGCCGTTGAGAAAATTCAGCAGTAGCTCGGTGACGACTGCGAAGCTGCCATAACGACCGGGGCGAAACGAAATATCGCGGAAGGTGCCAGTCGTGTGGTGCAAAGCCCGTTCATCGAGCGAACAAGCTTGGCTCATTTCACGAGGGAATGTACCTTACGGAACATGATACCGATGGTCTTCTCAGTAAAATTATCGAACGATTGCACAACAGGCCGATGCCCCGGCCAGTGATGCACGACCCGACGTTGTTGCGCCGTGTATGCGACCGTATACAGCGTCCCGAAGCCTTGCTCCCACCGGGTTTGGTACAGCGGCGGCACCATGAAGTGACGAATGAGGCTGTTTAACGTTTTCCGCCCATCGCCGATGATCTTTTCCAGGAATTCCTGGCGCTCTTCGGTACCACTGACGTTGGCGTAATCTTCCCACTCGATGTGTTCCTGGTAGTTCGTGCTGACGGGCTGCCGACGCACGATCGGCATCGCATTCGGCGCGACAAACACCGTTGCGTAGTCTCCCATGGCATCGACGATGCCGATGTTGTATGCCATGTGGCTTGGCACCTGTCGCAGCACCTCCAAGGCAGATGCGGTATCGTCGCACACTTCCAGCAGGTAACGCAAAATCAGGGGGATGCCGAACCCGACATCGGTGATCTTACGCCCACCGAAGGATAGCGATACAACAAGGCCTGCGTCGTTGATGCCATCGAGCACACCCCACAAACAGTCACTCATCGCGATGACCGGACGCAGCCAATCGGTGTACAACAACACCGCCTCGGTGAGGTACGGGCTATAGTCGTAGTTGCGCACAAGCGCAGGTTGGTCGCGCGTCCAAATAGCCTGGGAACACCCGGCGAGGTACAGCGGCGGGCGATACAAACTCAAAAAGCGGGCGACGAGGTCACCGCCGCCGCCGAGTTGCACCAGTCGATCGTAGATCGGCATGAGTTCGGGCATGGTTGCCTTCAGCTCTCGGCGGCATGTCAGATACCCGGGCCGGGCCTGGTGCCCCTCGGATAGAAACCACGCGCGATAGGACGCCCAAAATTCGTTGAAAAGTGCTTGCCACTTCTCCCCAGGTTCGTCCTCACGAATTGCTCTGAAGTTGATGCTTAACATGGCACTATATCATCTTAAACGATCCAAGTGCCGGGGTAAGCTGGGGTTGGGCGACCTGTGCCGGGTCTACCGATGCGTACCGCGCCCGTATCCCCTCGATCCATTTTTTTGCACGCTCGGTGATTTCGAAGTCGTCCGTCATCGCACGACCGCGCATCACCAAAATCCCCAGGTCGGCCCCCTCGTAGTGATAATCGCCAACCCCGACGATGCGGATGAAAAAGGCCTCAGATTCCGACTCGACCGCACGGCGGTGCGTGTCGTAGCGGTCGTAGACGATACTCCCGTCTTCCAGCATCCGCCAGATGCCCGTCTCGGGGGCTTCGGTCACATAGCCGATCTGGTCTTCGGTGTACTTGATCACCAACTGGCTCCAGTCATCGATGTTCTCGGGTAGTGCCCAACGCTCATTAAGTTCAGGTACGTCGAGTTCGTAATCGACATCCATGTATTCGAGCAGGTGGAACATGAACAGCGGCGCATCGGAGAGGGCAAAGAGCGTATGATTCGTGATGGAACTCGCGCCAGTAACACGCGGGTTCATCTCACCGAGGTATAGTTCGCCGGAGTTTTCGTCGACGAGGAAGTCCAGTTCGAAGTAACCTTTGTAGCCCTCTTCGCGCAGGCGTTCGCCCATCGCAAACGTCATCTCGACTGCGGCCTTGCGGATTTCGGGTGTGAAGGCATCGGCAAAAACTTCGTTGCCGCACCACCCGCCCTCGTACGGCGTTAATTCGGGGAAGCCCACAAGCTCGGTCATGATGGGCGCGACGATGGTGCCGTGGCGCGTCACACACGCTTCGACCGCCGCACCACGTGGCTTGATGCGCTTCATCACCTTTACTTCGTCTTCCTCGATAATTTCCAGTTCGTACTTGGCCCAATCGTCCTCGTTGGCGATGAAGAACGTAGTGTGGCCGCTATCGCCGAAGGGCGTTTGCACGACGAGATCGCTCCCAAGGCCATTAGCTTCTGCAAGTTCGATGAGACCAGCGTAGCTTTCGACCTTGCCCAACACATTCGGCACCGAGGCGACACCAGCTTCGTTGGCGACCCGTGTCGTCACCACTTTGTTGTCGAGGTAGGTGCGCAACTTCGCAGGCGGGAAGGCAACTTCGAGGCCGATTTCTTTGGCAAGGGCTTCCGTCTTTTCGTCGAACATGAGGAACATCGCCTTGCCGTTGCCGCCACGCTGCTGGATGTAATCGTAGACCTCTTTGTGCTCCAGCAGGTAGTTGTTGATGTCTTCGATGCTCTCGAAAACATCGTGCGGTAGTTCACTCGGCACGAAAACGTGCGGATGCCGGTTATCGAAACAGTCGATATAGTTGATGTAGCGCAGGCTACGCACCCACTCATCGGCCCCAAGCAGGTTGAAGTTCGTCGCGCTGATGAAGTAAATCGGTGTATCGTTGCTGTAAAAAAACCGACGAATATCCGAAATGCCGTTCAGTTTTGCCGCCATGCTCTTTCCCTTTCGTGTTGACGCTGGTTAATTATCGTCTGTCGTAACGTATTCGGTGCTCGGTTCCTTAGTCGCACTCTCGTCAATCCCCTTGTCGAGCACCTGGGTACGGAAGACACGTAGGCCGAGGTCGGGGCGATAGCCGTGAATTTCTTTCACGTCGAGCGCCTTGAGGAACGTCAAAATTTCTTTGCTAATGATCTGCCCCGGCACAAGTACCGGGAAACCCGGCGGGTACGGGATAACGAAAGCCGTCGAGACGACCTGCCAGCCGTTCGCAAGCGCCTTTTCGATGGTTCCATCGAGCCGCATGTACTCGCAGTCCTCTTCGCGGTAGGCCATGAAGTATGCCGACCGAATATCCCCGGCGGGCACACCGTTATACGGCGTGAACCTGGGGTGAAAAGCGCTGAAATCTGGGAGAGGTGGGAGGTCTTTGCACAAAGAGTACACACGCTGCTCGTACAGTTCGGTTTCGGCCTGGTTGAAGGCCTTGCGCTCGTCGTCGAACTGCGTGGCGATTTTCACCAACACGCTGATGAGAAACGCCACCGCGCTGCGGGTGGTGCCGATGTTCGTCATAAAAAGCACCGTATTGCGCGAGGTTTTGTTGATCTGTACACCGAACTGATCCATCAGGTACTTCGTCTTGAAGGTATCGCCATCGACCCCAGCCGCCCCGATGTATAGGGTGATGTGGGTTGGGTCTAGCACGAACTCATCCTCACGCCACGATTCTTCGAAGCGGCTCCAGCCTGTGTCCGGGTCGTAGTATTGCTCGATGCCCGACCGCCGATAGTCACTCGGTATCAGGTCCTTCGAGGTGAGGATGCGGAAGTACTTCCGCAGTAGCGGGTTCTGCGCGATTTGCGCGCGCAAAATCATCGCCATCTCCACACTCTTCTGAACCAGTTCGTAGCCTTCAAGCTCTCCCTGCCGGCGTGCGACATCCAACGAGGCGAGAATCTGGTAATTCGGCGAGGTAGACGTGTGGGTCATATACGCTTCGTGGAAAACGTCCTCCACTTTGCGCTGGAACTCCACATCGTAAACGTGGATCATCGACCCCTGCCGTAGCGAGGACAATTTTTTGTGGGTGGATTGCGTGGAGTAGACACGAATCCGTACCTGATCGGGATTTGGCAGCAATCTATTGTTGAGCAAAAAGTCGTCGTCATCGTCGCCGTGCGCGTCCAATTCCTCTTGGAAGGCCACATACCTCGCGCGGTAAGCCTCGGAGTTGTACTTCTGCTCCAGCCGATGCGCGGTGTCCATCGCCGTGCGCTGCCGAT
>CAYSVE010000312.1:0-7048 GCA_964434365.1 uncultured Anaerolineaceae bacterium
GTAGACCGTCACGCCCTCACCATGGACGAGCATAAACGGCGGGCGCCCATAGGTTTGGACGATGTACTGCGCCTCGCCCTCGATGATTTGGTCGGTATAGGTGGGCGGTGTGCTGATTGCGGTTTTCATATGCGTGTGTGTCTTTCCGTCGTTTTGACGTGCGTTAGTTAAGTGTGAAAACGGTGCCGCCATGCGTTCGCAGCCCGGCCAGGTTCGTGATGACAGTTTGGGGCACGCCTGCCTGTAGCGCCGCGAGCGCGGTGCGCACTTTGGGGATCATGCCGCCGAAAATGGTTTCGTCGGCTATCATCGCCTCAGCTTCGGCAGGCGTGATGGTTCGTCGTACCTGGCCCTGTTGCAGCACCCCTTCCACATTGGTGATGAAGACGGCGCGTGCGGCGTTCACCGCTTTGGCGACGGCCCCTGCCACGTGGTCTGCATTGACGTTGTACGTTTCGCCGTCTTCGCCCCGGCAAATGGGCGCGATGACCGGCGTCACGCCGACAGTCAGCATCGCGGTGAGGAGATCGCCTCGGACGGTCGTAACCTGCCCGGTGAAGGCCATATCCTCGCTTCCATCGCCTAGCTCCATCTGCTCTGCCTTGATCAGCCCCCGGTCGATGCCACACATCCCCTGCGCCTCCACCCCGCCGGTGAGCAGGTGCTTCACAAGGCGTGTGTTGACCGTGCCGCGCAGCACCATGGTCACCACGGCCAACGACTGCGCATCGGTGATGCGCACGCCATCGATGTACCGCGGTTGAATGCCCAGCCGCCGCTGAAGTTCACTGATTTCGACACCGCCGCCGTGGACAATCACGACCGGGGCGTTCATCGCTTTCACAACGGAGGGCAGCTCTTGCAGGAACGTGTAATCGTTGATCTCGTGCCCGCCGATTTTCATCACGATTGGTTGCATCACACTAACGCCGTCGTTTCCTCGAAGCCGTACATGAGGTTGAAGCACTGCACGGCCTGCCCGGCAGCACCCTTGCGGAGATTATCCGTCACGCTGGTGATGTGCAAATACTGCTCGGTGACGGGCGTGAGGCTAATCACGCAGCTGTTGGTGCGCACGACGTGCTTCAGCGTGGCCTGCTCGCCGATGGGCAACAAGCGCACGAGCGGTTCGCCCTCGTACAGGTCGGCATAGAAGCCGCGCACGAGGTCGCTGGGGTAGCGGTCGCGCAAAGTCACATAGATGCTCGCCATCAGCCCTCGGTCCACGGGCAACAGGTGCGGCACAAAGATGAGTGGCCCCACCTCCTCGAATTTGTTGATCGCCTGCTCGATTTCGCCGACGTGGCGATGGCTGCGACCCGGGCTATAGGGGGACAAATTGCCGTAGGCCTCCACGAAGTGCGTGTTGGGCTTGGGCGCGCGCCCCGCGCCGCTCACACCACTCTTGGCATCGACGATAATCGGCATCGATGGGTCGAGCGCGCTGGCCTTTAGCAGGGGCAGCAACCCGAGCAGCGTCGTGGTGGGGTAGCACCCCGGTACCGCGACGCGCTTTGCATCGCGCAGCATCTCGCGGTTGAGTTCTGGCAGGCCGTAGGGCGTGGGCAGTAGCTCGGGGTGCGGGTGCGGCGTGTGATACCACATCTCGTAGGTTTCGGCGGTTTCCAGCCGTAAATCCGCCGACAGGTCGATGACACGCAACCCGGCGGCTTCGGCGGCAGCCGCCACCGGGGCCGATGCCTTGTGCGGCAGCGCCAAAAACACCATGTCGACGCCTTCCTGCGATGCGTTGTCGTGTGGCACGTATTGTAGGTGCGTGCCGTAAAGTGTCTCTCCGGCGTAGGTATTGGATGTAACGAATACGAGGTCCACGTTGGGGTGTGCCAGCAAAATTTCCACCAGGTCTTGCCCGGCATAACCCGACGCGCCGTATACGCCCACACGAATGCAATCCATAGTCACGGCTCCGTGATCGAATAAACAAAAAACCCCTGCCTCACGCGCGCGAGGTCAGGGGGTGATGTGCGTTTCGAAATTTCTTGGGACTACCAAAACACCACCACGACCTCTCAGGTGTGGCGACGACGACGGCTATTGCGTTGGGTGAAATTGAGTGCCTGCATGGCAGCAACCCTTCGCATCCTCAAGAAACGCCATAAGTTTACGCAATGTACACCAGGGCGTCAAGTTTTTGAGGAAAAATTGTACGGGGTGTGTAATCTGCTTGACGCATCAAGTAAAAGCGTTAGCATCTTTATTATGATAGAAGCGACAAACCTGACCAAACACTATGGGCCGGTCCGTGCGGTGCGCGATGTAAGCTTTAGCGCACAGGCTGGCGAAGTCGTCGGCTTGCTGGGGCCAAACGGCGCCGGGAAAACCACCATCATGCGCATGCTCACCGGCTTTACGCCCCCCACCAGCGGCAGCGCCAACATCGCAGGCTTCGATGTCACCGTCGATTCGCTGGACGCGCGCGCAAGCGTCGGCTACTTGCCGGAGCGCGTGCCCATTTACCCGGATATGACCGTCGGCGAGTATGTGGCGTTCTGGGCGCGGCTACGTGGCTTGCGCGGTGGCAAAAAGCTGAAAGCGGCCCTCGACACCGCCCTCGAACGCGTGCAACTTACCGACCGGGCGGATATGCTGGTGCGCAATTTATCGAAGGGCCTCACGCAGCGGTTAGGGCTGGCACAGGCGCTCGTCCACGACCCGCCCGTGGTCATCCTCGATGAGCCGACCATCGGCATCGACCCGTACCAGGTCATCGAGGTGCGCCAACTCGTCCGCGAGTTGGGCCGCGAGAAGGCGGTGTTGTTTAGCACGCACATTCTCACCGAGGCCGAGCAAGTGTGCGACCGCGTGCTCATCCTTAACCACGGGCAGGTCATCGCAGCGGGATCGCCGGATGAACTCCGCGAGCAATCGCGCGTAAAGGGCAGCCTGTACGTCGAATTGAGTGGGCCGGGCGACGCCGAGACGCTGTTGCGCGCCGTGCCGGGTGTCGAAGGGCTTACGGCCAGCGGAAGCGGCTATCGGCTGCAAGCCTCCGGCGATGTGCGTGGGGCGGTGAGCACCACCGCCGCCGAAAACGGCTACACCCTGCTGGAACTGCGCCCGGTATCGCTCACCTTAGAAGAGATGTTCCTCGACTTGATCGGAAGCTAACCATGTTTGGAACCTGGGTGATCTTCCGGCGGGAGGTGCTGTCGTACTTCTCGTCGATCGTACCGTACATTCTGGCGTTCGCGTTTTTGGTGCTCACGGGCCTGGCCTTCAACGACGACCTCGTCTTCAGCGTAACGCTGAAGCCCGTGAACCCCGCCGTCATCCCCGATGTGTTGGCCCCGGCGCTGGTATTCATCGCGCCTATCCTCACGATGCGCACCGTCGCCGAGGAGCGCCGCGAGGGCACGATGGAGTTGCTGCTCACGGCCCCGGTCAGCGATGCAGCGATCGTGTTCGGCAAGTTCTTCGGGGCGTGGTTTTACTTCACGCTGCTGCTTGCCATTACCTTGATTTACCAGGCGGTGCTCTCGGTCATCACCAGCCCGGAGTTCGGCGTCACCGCGAGTTCGTATATCGGCATCTGGTTATATGGCGGGGCGGCGCTCGCCGTCGGCGTGATGTACTCCTCCACAACCGAAAATCAGATCATCGCGGCCTTCCTGAGCACGGCGACGCTGCTGGTGCTGTACCTCGGCGATACGATCGGGCAAATCGTGCCAAACATCAACCTGGCGCTCATCATCCGCGAGCTATCGCTGCAAGGTCACTATTCGACGAGCTTTAGTATCGGCCTCGTGCGAGCAGAGGATGTGGTGTTTTATGCTGGGGTGATGATCCTCGCGCTGTTCATCAGCATTCGCGCCGTCGAAGCGCAAAGGTGGTCTTGATGACGCAACGCAACTCCGATGTCACCATCACGCGCAGCGCGGTAGGCCAACTGTTGGGCCTCATCGCCGGGGTGGCCCTGCTCAGCGGTTTCGTCGCGTTGCTGTGGCAGCAGCGCTTCAGCGGGGTCGTCATCGGCGCAGGCATCGTCGCCGTGGCGGGGGTCGCCGGGTGGGCCTTCCTCTCGCCCAGCAGCTTGCGATCGTTCATCACCGGGCGGCGAGCGCGCAACAGCGGCTCATCGGTACTCGGCGGGTTGTTGATGCTCGGCATCGTTAGCCTGATGTACATCATCATCGCGCGGGCCAACCTTGCCGGTGACCTCACCGCCGAACAGGACTTTAGCCTCAGCGACCAGACCTTCGAACTGCTGAGCGAGGTCACGCGCCCGGTGCAGATCACCGGCTTTTACACGAACCGCAATGTGCGTCGGCTGGCGTTGGATAGCCAGTTCTTTCAGTTGTACGAGCAGCAAACCGACGGCCTCGTGACGGTGGAGTACATCAACCCGGATGTCGAACCGGCGGTGGCGCAGCGTTTCGGTGTGACGCAGGACGGCGAGGTATTCGTCTCGTTTTTGAACCCCGACGGCAGCATCGATTTCAGCCGGACGCTACCCGTGACCCGTGGCAACCGGCAGGAGCGCGATATTTCCAACGCGATAGCGCGCTTGCGCGTGGAACGGCTTTTTACGGTGTACTTCGACCGCTCGCCCGGCTCGCTGGACCCGGTCGATACGACACCTAACGGCATGAGCACCTTCAACGGTTCGCTGCAAATCAACGGCATGGCGACGCAACCGCTGTCGCTGGCGGACCTTGCTGCGCGCGGTCAGCCCGTCCCCGATGATGCGGCAGCGCTGGTGCTCGCGCGGCCCGCGAACGCCCTGCCGCAGGCGCACATCGACCTCATCGACGCGTATTTGCGAACGGGTGGCGGCCTCATCGTTTTTGCCGATGCCCTGTTCAACGACGATCCGTTCTTGGCGCAGGATAGCGCCTTCAACCAATTCCTCGCGAGCCGCTATGGCCTTTCGGTACAGGATGCCATCGTCGTCGACGAAGGCTCTAGCGTGCAGTCGCCGTTGGATGTGCTGGCAGCGGTGACATTTCAGGAGCCGCCAGTGGGCGAGAACCTGCCCGAAGCACCGATATTGTTCCGTGTGGCGCGCCCGGTTTTCGCGAGTGCCGACAAGCCCGCCACCGTCGCGAATGGTCGCATCCTCGCGACTTCGCCGCGCAGTTGGGGCGAGCGTGATGTCGACGCGGTATCTGCGACCAACTCATACGACTTTGATCGCGATGTGGACATCGCTGCGCCGTTGACGCTCGCGGCATGGGCCTGGGACGAAGGCGGCGACGACTCGAAGGTCGTTGTCATCGGCGATAGCGACTTTGCGACGAATGGTGTGGTGGACGCCGGTGCCGACGGCAACGCCGCCTTGTTCGTCGAAAGCGTGGAGTGGGCCAGCGACTTCGCGACGAACCTGCTCTTCACGCCGCAGCCGAATATCAGCGGGCAGCCGTTGGTGTTCATCAGCACGGCCACGCTCGACATCATCGGCCTCATCACGATTGTGTTGCTGCCGGGGAGTGTGCTGGTCGCGGGGATTGCGATCTGGTGGTGGAGGTCTCGGCGACGATGAACAACCGACGCATGTTAACCGCCCTCGGGGTGATCTTTCTCGGGCTAATCGGCCTGTTCTTCTACCAGGAGTACGACGCACGCAATCGGCGTGAGCAGGCGGCGGCAGTACCCACCCAGCCGCCCGTATCTATCGAAGACCTGCCGCTGGTGTTTACGAGCTTTTCCGTGCTCGATATTCAGGCCGTGCGCATCGAGTCGACGACGACGGACGAGGTGTTCGCCATCAGCCGCGCCGAGGACGGCACCTGGACTGCCCCCGGCAGCGAGGGCGAACTCGACGCAGACACGGCGACGCTTATTGCGCGGACGATGGTGCTGTTGCCGTATCAACAACGGGTCGCGACGGACGCCACCACCGACTTTGAGAGCTACGGGTTCTCCGAGCTCAATCCGATCGGCATTTTCGTGCAAATTCTGCTTGCCGACGGCACCACCCACGCCTTCGCGGTGGGGTCGCGCACGCCGACGCAGGACGCGTTTTATGTGCTGGTAGACGAGCGCGACGCGATTTATCTCGTCGAGCCGCGTGCGATCGAGTTTCTGCGGGTTCAGTTAAGAAACCCGCCAATAACTTGACAAGTTCCAAAATGCACGATATGTTGTTATTTACATGTAGCGACGAGGGTGATAATATTGACCGTTCGCTACACCGTAAGATACGGCAGGGTCACAACGTCAGTTACTCAGGACCCTCTGGAATTCGTCAACTCACGCCTTGCTAAGCAAGGCTTTCTCTGTGTAAGAGGCTGTAGCGATAGAATATGGTAAAGACCGTAAATCTCGACGAACTGTACGACAAGCTTATGGCGCAGGCCAAGGACCAAAACGGCCTGACCCTCGACGACATCCAGGCGCACGTCCCGAATGCGGACCACAGCGCGATGCTCGTCGAACTGATGGACCGTCTCATCGACGCGGGTGTCGAAATCACCAACAGCAACGATGACGACGAAGACGACGACACCAATTCCGCATCGCTCGGCATCGATGACATGAGCGATGACTACGAAGAAGACATCGTCGACGACAACGAAGACGAAACCGATACGTGGCGCAGCGACATCACGACCGATGCCGGTTACCAGCAAGCCCTTGAAACCGACGACGTGGTGGGCCTGTACCTCAAAGAAGCGGGGCGTGTTCCGCTGTTGACCGCCCGCGAAGAGGTTGATCTTGCGAAGCGTATGGAAAAGGCGGAAATCGCCGCTGAGCACCTTGAAATGTACGGCGATGACCTGCCGATGGATGACGCCTACGCGCTGCGCGAAATCATCGCAGATGGCGAGGCCGCCCAGGAGCACCTGGTGCGGGCCAACGCGCGTCTCGTCATCAGCGTGGCGAAGAAGTACATCGGCCGTGGCGTTCCCTTCCTCGACCTCATCCAGGAGGGCAACATCGGCCTCATCCGCGCGACGAACAAGTTCGAGTACCAGCGCGGGCACAAGTTCAGCACGTATGCGACATGGTGGATTCGCCAGGCGGTAAGCCGTGCCGTGGCCGACCAGGGCCGTACCATTCGCGTGCCGGTGCACATGGGCGACCAGCT
>CAYSVE010000313.1:0-7012 GCA_964434365.1 uncultured Anaerolineaceae bacterium
AGGCCGTCGACATGTGCACCCACTCCGGCTATAATTCACTTGCGCATTTGTGTAATCGAACTGCGTTTTACAACGATACAAACTGGAGAATTGTTACGATGAAACGGTTATTCCTCCTCCTGTCCATCTTGCTGCTGGTTGCATTCCCGGTGATGGCCCAGGACGGCCCCACCCTCACCATCTTCGCAGACGAAACCCGCTCCGAACCGCTGCGCGACATCGGCGCCCAGTTCGAAGAAGAACAGGGCATCGCCGTCAACGTCGTCGAGTTCCCCTTCGATGACATCCGCGAACAGTTCACCACCACCGCCCCCTCCGGCGAAGGCCCCGATATCATCGTCGGTGCCAACGACTGGGTCGGCGAACTCGTCGTGAACGGCCTGCTGCTCCCGCTCGACCTCAGCGCCATCGAAGCCGACTTCAGTGAGGCCGCCATCGGGGCCTTCAACTTCGACGGCGACGTGTACGGCCTGCCCTTCGCCGTAGAAAACGTCGCACTCTACTACAACGCCGACCTCGTGCCCGAACCACCCGCCACCTGGGAGGACGTCCGGGCCATCAGCGAAACGCTCGTCGCCGACGGCGCATCGCAGTACGGGTGGGTCATCCAGCAAAACGACCCCTACCACAGCTACGGCCTCGTGACAGCCTTCGGCGGCGCGGTCTTCGAATTCAGTGCGGAAACCGGCTACAACCCCGAAAACCTCCTGCTCGATAGCCAGGCCACCATCGATGCCTACGAGTTCCTGCAAAGCTACACCCAGGACGGCCTCATGCCCGCTGGCCTCGACAGCGACGGGATGCGCGCCCTCTTCGAAGCCGGTGACGCCGCTATGGTCATCAGCGGCCCCTGGGACCTTGCCCGCTTCCAGGACGCCCTCGGCGACAACCTCGGTATCGCCCCCATTCCCAGCCAGGTAGCCGAAGGCGCGCCCTTCATCGGCGTGCAGGGCTTCATGGTCAGCGCCCTCAGCGAGCAGCAGCAGCTTGCCAGCCTGTTCGTGACGAACTACATCGCCACCGCCGACGTGCAGCAGCAACTCTTCGAAACCGGCGGGCGTCCCCCGGCGTACCTGCCCCTGGCCGACACCATCGAAGACCCGAACCTGCAAGCATTCAGCGCTGCCGGTGCCAATGGCTTCTCCATCCCGGCTTACCCCTTCATGAGCGGGGTTTTTAACGCGTGGGCCAACGCCATCGAACTGACGGTGCAGGACCAACTCACCGCCGAAGAAGCTCTGACCACCGCCGCCGAAACCATCCGCGCCGACGTACTCTCAGACTAATGTGATCACCGGGGGGGCCTCGCGCCCCCCCCAAACGAACCCACCATGACCACCCAATCGACCACAGCCGTTGCCCCCCAAACAGCATCGGCTTTTTCACGGTTGCTCAGGCAACCCGGCGCACCGCTCCGTCTCGGTGCCCTCGCCCTCATCGATGCCTTCGCCATCTGGTTCCTTGTACGCCTGGTCATCGATGGCAACTTCTTCTTCGCCGCCACGGTCTTCGCCGTCACGCTCGGCGTGAACCTGTTCTTCCTCAACGATGACCTGTACGCCTTTCGATGGCTGGCCCCCGGCCTGGCCCTCATCGGCCTCATCGTGCTCTACCCCACCGCGTTTACCGTCTATGTTGCCTTTACCAACTACCAGGACGGCAACCTGCTCACGCAGCCCGTCGCACTTCAACTGTTGACACAGCGCACCTTCGTCGATACCGACTCCCCCGCCTACCAATGGACCGCCTACCGCAACGAGGCAACGGGGTCTATCGCCCTGTGGCTAGAAGACGAAGACGGCAACACCTTCATCGGGCGGCCCGGCCAACCCCTACAACCGGCCTCCGGCGACCCACCCGAGGAAATCGACGGCGGCCCGGCGCTCTCGCCGTTCGTTGCCGCCGCCGACCCCACCCTCGCCGACCTTCAGGTCGGTGAGGGCGACGATGCCGTTCGCATCCCGGCGACGGGCGGCGCAGCCCGCCAGCTTCAGCCGCTGTACACCTACGAGAGCAGCACCAACACCCTCGTCAACAACGAAACCGGCGTCGAGTACACCGCCATGCAGGGCACCTACACCGCCCCCGACGGTGAACAAATCCGCCCCGGTTACTATGTGCCCATCGGCGTCGATAACTTCCAACGCCTGTTCAGCGATGAAATCCTCGGCGGCGAGTTAGCGCAGGTCTTCTTCTGGACGTTCCTACACGCTTTCCTCGCCGTGCTTATCACCTTCGCGCTGGGGTTGGCCCTCGCTCTCGTCCTCGACCACCCCACCGTCCCCGCGAAGAAGCTCCTCCGCTCGGTGATCCTCATTCCCTACGCCATCCCCGCCTTCATCAGTGTCATCGTGTGGCGCGGTATGCTAGACCCAAACCTCGGCGTCATCAATCAAATGTTGGAGGTCCTCACGTTCGGTGCCTTCGGGCCAGACTGGCGCGGGAGCGCCTTCTGGGCGCGCTCGGCCATCGTGCTCATTCAAATGTGGCTGGGCTTCCCCTACATGCTGTTGATCTGCACCGGCGCGTTGCAGGGCATCCCCCAGGATATGTACGAGGCCGCCGAAGTCGACGGGGCCGGGCCTGCTACCAAGTTCTGGCAGTTGACGATGCCGCTGCTACTCGTGGCCGTCGGCCCGCTGTTGATCGCGTCGTTCGCGTTCAACTTCAACAACTTCACCGTCATTCAGTTGTACAACGGCGGTCGCCCCACCATCAGCGCGAGCAGCACCGCAGGCTACACCGATATTCTCATCAGCTACACCTACTCCGTCGCCTTCGATAGCGGCGGCGGGCGCGATTTCGGCTTTGCCACCGCCATCACCATCGTCATTTTCGTGTTGCTGACGATCGTCACCCTCATCAACTTCCGCCTCACCAAACCGCTAGAGGAGATTTCGGAAAATGTCTAACCTTTCGTTTCAGCAGCGGCGGAACATTGGCCGCGCGTGGCGGCTGGCTGTCATCACCCTGGCGATCATCTACGCGCTCTTCCCGGTGATCTGGATCGTCTCCGCCTCGTTCGATACCAACGGCACGCTGGGCCGCACCGGCCTCATTCCGTCGAACCCCACCCTCGCCAACTACACCGACCTGTTCCAGCGGCAGTACTGGCGTTGGATGTTCAACTCCATCGTCGTCGCCACCATCACCGCCCTCATCAGTGTGCTCGTGAGCGCCCTCGGCGCGTATGCCTTTTCACGCTTTCGGTTTAAGGGTCGGCGCAGCATGCTCCTCACCATCTTCCTCGTGCAGGTCTTCCCCAACACGCTCTCCATCGTCGCCACCTATTTGCTGGTGCAGCTCATCGGCCAGTACATCCCCTGGTTGGGTCTCAATACCCTCGGCGGGCTTATCCTCGTGTACCTGGGCGTCGCGCTCGGCATCAACACCTGGCTGATGAAAGGCTTCTTCGACACTATCCCCCGCGACCTCGACGAATCCGCCCGCATCGACGGCGCGACCGATTGGCAAATCTTCTGGCTGGTGATCGTGCCCCTCGTCCGTCCCATCCTCGCCGTCGTCGGCATTCTCAGCTTCGTAACGACCTACGCCGACTACCTGCTCGCGCTCGTGCTCGTCACCGATGAACAGTACTACACCCTGGCAGTCGGTCTCTCGCGCTTCGTGGGGAACCAGTTCACGCAGCGGTGGGGCGTCTTCGCCGCGGGCGCACTCATCGGCGCGATTCCCATCGTCACCATTTACCTTGTACTACAGGACTACATCGTCGGTGGCCTCACCGCCGGGTCCGTGAAAGGCTAATTTCCGCACCGCTTCGACGAAACCTTGCCTGGGCAAGTCGTAGGGGCAATGTGTGTACGCTCACGAGTCGTGCAAAGTCTCCCCTCCCTGACCCCACCGTGTCTACACCCGGTACGGGGAAGGGGTTTGGAGGCGGGGTTGAATGATGGTCAGCCGTGGTATTTTCTGAAAATTGAATTGCTGACCATCACAAATCTGTCCCAAAAACCCGTGCTCGGCGGCCACGCCAACGCGGCGTCCTTCATCAGCAATCGCTTAGAAGCGTCGTAACTTCTTGCGACACATCCTCCCATTTGCTATGGTCAACCTGTAACATGTCGAGTTGTCGAACACGTACGCAACAACCGGACCAACAAAATGATCATACCCGCCGGAAAAATCAGTAGGCGCTTCTCCGTGTATCGCGAGGTTTCTCGTGCCACCACTGTCAACATCTTCACCGACAAACGCAACATGCTCGCGGCATGGTGCGCCAACATCGAAAAAACCGTGCTTGCCGCCGAGTTCACCACCACCCTCTTCGCGTCCTTCCAGCAACTCGAATTCTTCCTGCCCGTCGCCGACCGCTATCTCGCCCTCGCCGAAAAAGGCAACACCCTCTACGTGTTCGGTGAACCCTACGCCGACCTCCCACAGGCGAAAAACCTCCACTACGTCCACCTGCACCCATACGATGCCCTCCGCAAAGAGTGGTTCCTTGTCGCAAAGCACGACACCTACACCCGCGCCCTCATCTCCGTCGAAATTTCCAACCCCGGCACCCCCCACAAAGACCGCACCTTCACCGGTGCCCTCACCGAGAACCCCGGTGTCGTCTCCGCTGCCCACCAACTGCTCACCGAAACCGTCGCCGCATTCTGAGCATACCCCACACCGCATGCCGACGGTATCTGCCAAAACCTAAAAACATATACCTGAATAATTCATGAATTCACCCGGAAGCTCTTGAACGATCGCTCCGGTACGGCTACAGTGAAATCGAAATCAAACGAAAGACAGTTCAACAAATCAAAAGGGTGCAAAACACATTGAACATCTCAGCCGAGGCCTTGCCGAAGCATTACTCCATCTATCGCCAATTCCCGAATGTCGCCTACATGAACATCTTCACCGAGCAACGGCACTTGCTCGCCCGGTGGTGTGCCGATATGGAAAAAGACCTGCTCGCCCAGCCCTTTTCGACCACAGTTTTTGCCGCCTTCCAGCAGTTGGAGTATTTCCTGCCCGTCGCCGACCGTTACCTGCAACTTGCCGAGAAGGGTAACACCCTCTACGTATTCGGCGAACCCTACCCCACCCTGCCCCAACACGAAAACCTGCACTACGTATTCCTGATGCCGCAGCACGCCCTCCGCAAAGAGTGGTTTCTCATTATCCACCACGCAGACTACGCGCGTGCCCTCATCGCCCAGGAAATCTCGCCACATGGTACAGCACATCGTCACCGTACCTTTAAGGGCGCACTCACCAGCGACGTCGACATGGTTTCCGCAGCCCACGATAACCTGCTGCACGCCGTTAACCACGGCAACTAAACGCGCAGGTCTGCATCATGCAAAACGGCTTTGCTAAGGGATGCAACCCAACCGATGGTGTCTCGTCTTTGCATCCCTTCACAATCGCCGTGGGGGCACCTGCCCTCTGTAAGAGACCTGACAGAGAATACGCGAATTTACGACCAGAATTTATCGATTTCACAAATATTGTGTTGCCTTTATTCGGCAAAACGCGCCATAATTTGCGAGGGTATTTTTGCCGCAATATGCCAAGCTGCTGAGAGGCCATTACATTGAGCACCAACTTCACAGTTGAGCAGAATTTTTCGGTGTATCATCAGTTCATCGCAACACGTCCCGTCAACATCTTCTCAGAGCGTCGGCGGATGCTCGCCCGGTGGTGCACCTCCATCGAACGCACCGTTCAGGTAGAGCGTTTCCAAACGAGCGTATTCGCCGGTTTCCAGCAGTTGAGCTTCTTCCTGCCCGTCGCCGAACGCTACATGGCGATTGCCCAGCGTGGAAACAACGTTTACGTCTTCGGCACCCCCCACGACGACCTGCCCCAGGTCGATAACCTGCACTTCGTCCACCTCAAACCCGATGACCAACTCGTCAACGAATGGTTTCTTGTGGCGCATCATAGCCTGTATTCGCGGGCACTCATCGCCCTCGAAACCTCGACACCCGGCACGCCCCACAAAGACCGCACCTTCACCGGTGCACTCACCAACGACGCCCGTATGATCGCACCGGTCTTCTACAGTTTGAAGTCGGTCGTCGGCGAAAGTATTGTGTAGCCAGGCGCAGGCTAACCGTGTGCCTGCGCCAGTCCGTGGCTAAATGCACCTTAAGGTAAATTTCATCCGATCGTTATCGCGTTCACGTATGCTGATGAATATCATTGCAACCATCGCAAAGTGAACACGGCAGACCATGATTAACAAAAGCACAAACCAAACCCAGGCTCTAGCCCCCGATTTCTCCGTCTATCGCCTGTTTAACGCCACCACCCCCGTAGACATCTTCACCGAACGCCGCAGGCAACTCGCCCGGTGGTGCGCCACCATCGAAGAGGCCGTCATCGAACAACCCGCCAAGTTGACGATTTTCGCGGCCTTTCAGGAGTTGCGCTATTTCTTCCCGGTTGCTAAACGCTACCTCCGCATGGCCGACCGTGGGCACACCATCTACGCCTTCGGCGAGCCGACCGACAACCTACCCGTGCACCAGAACCTCCACTTTGTCTATCTCCAACCCTACGACGCGTTGCGCAAGGAGTGGTTTCTGGTTGCCAACACCGCCGCCTACTCCCGTGCCCTGCTCGCCCTCGAAGTGACCCCCTCCGGCACCCCTCACCGCGACCGCACCTACACCGGCACCCTCACCAGCAACAGCACCTTGGTCGAAAAAGCCTACCTGCAACTCATGCAACAGGTAGGCCTCGCATCGGTTTAATATGTTTGTGGCGGGGACATCACCCGCCATTGCCCTACACCCCCGTCGCTTAACCCCACATCGGGTTTTGCGTCACGATCAACTGTGCCGCCACCCGGGCCATCTCCGAAATCGCCGCGCGTTCCCCTGTCGTGAATCGTGCGTGCGGGTTCGGGCTGCTGAAGTTCACCGTGCCGTAGGTCACCCTGTCGATGCGAATCGCCGCCCCCAGGTAACTCTCCAGTTTAAACGATTCATAGCATGGGTGCCGCACATACTCCGACGTGCTCGCGTGAGCAATCGCCACCGGGATA
>CAYSVE010000314.1:0-6977 GCA_964434365.1 uncultured Anaerolineaceae bacterium
CACCAACAAGCTGTTCGTGTGGACCGACACCAACAAGTGGACGCAGAACGTGTTCTGGTGGGAGTCGATCGACGGCTCGCGTGTGCTGGGCGTCATTCCGCCGGGCCACTTCATCGGCTTTATGGACCCCGACCACATCGACAGCTACTGGAAGGCGTTCTCCAACAAAGACGACGTGGGCGAGATGATCTACACCTACGGCTGGGGCGACGGCGGCGGCGGTGTAGACCCGGAGATGATCGAGTGTGCCACGCGCTACCAGGACTTCCCCGGTATCGTTCCCGTCCAGTTCAGCAACCCCGAAGATGCGCTGCTGCAAATCTATGCCAAGGCCTTGCCAGAGCAACTCCCCACGTGGCGCGACGAACTGTACTTAGAAACGCACCGCGGCACCTACACCAGCAAGGGCGCGCTCAAAAAGCACAATCGCCGTTCCGAGGTCGTTTTGCAACAGGTGGAAATGCTGGCCGCGCTCGCCTGGGCCGATGGCGCAGCCTACCCCGAAGCTGACCTCGACGCCGCCTGGAAGATTCTGCTCAACACGCAGTTCCACGATGCGCTACCGGGGACGCACATCACCGAGGTGTATCACTACCTGCTCGATGAGTACCAGCGGCTGTACGACCACGCCCATGCGATTCGTGAGGGCATTGCGGCGACGATGTTTGGCGACGCAGGGGACAACGTGCTGCTGTTCAACCCGTCTATTCGTCCCCGCGCCGGGGTCGTCACGCTCTCCGACGAGGTGCCCCACCACGGCGCGGGCCAGCCCGTGGAGAACATCGACGGCACACGGTCGGTGCTCGTTCAACTCGACGACCCCCTCCCCGGCATGAGCATGCGTGTCCTGGCGCTTGGCGCGCGGCCATTCGCAGTGCTAGACGACGCCCTCGCTGTCACAGACCGCACCCTGGAGAACGCCTACCTGCGCGCAGCATTTGCAGACAACGGCGAGCTTATCTCTTTTTGGGATAAAACCGCCGAGCGCGAGGTGCTGCGCGCTGGCCAGCGCGGCAATCGCTTCCAGATGTACGAGGACCGCCCAGGGCGTTACGAGGCGTGGGACATCATCTCGAGCTATGTCGAGCACGACCTGCCCATGATTGGCGAGTCTACGCTGGCTGTCGATGAATGTGGCCCGTTGCGCGTGTCTCTGCGGCTAGTGCGGACGTTCGCAGACTCGAAGCTCACCCAGCGGATTTCGCTATCGGCAGTGTCGCGGTCGCTCACTTTTGAGACGGAAATCGAGTGGTGCGAGCGCCAACGCCTGCTCAAAGTCGGGTTCCCGCTGGCGGTGAACGCCCAAGACGCCACATACGACATCGCCTACGGCACCATTCAACGCGCGACCCACCGCAACACCTCGCACGATCAGGCCCGCTTTGAGGTGCCTGCGCACTGGTGGATGGACGTGAGCGAGTACGGCTATGGGGTGGCGCTGCTCAACGACAGCAAATACGGTCACGAGGCCCATCACGAGTGGGTCTACCTCACCCTACTCAAAGGCTCGACCCTGCCGGACCCCGAGGCCGACCTCGGCACCCATCACTTCACCTATGCACTATACCCACACGAGGGCGACTGGCGCGAGGGCGATGTCATCGGCGCGGCCACGGCGCTTAACGTACCGCTGTACGCCCAGTCGTCAGCGAGGGCGGTGGCCGAGGAGACGTTCATCGCCTGCGATGCGCCCAACGTCACCCTCGAAGCCGTCAAACGCTCCGAGGCGGGTACACGGCTGATTCTGCGGCTCGTTGAGCGATACAACAAGCGAACCCACGCTAAGCTGACGTTACACAAGCCCGTGCGCAGCGCATTCCGCTGTGACCTGATGGAACGTGAGGAGGAGGCCGCTGCCCACGCGGGCAACACCGTGTCGTTCGTGCTGCAACCGTGTGAGATCGTCACGCTTGCAATCGAGCTTTAGGAGCGTAGGTGTTCGCAGTTATGCAGGGTCAACGATCGCGCGGCGTGCAACCAGCCCGTCGCAGCTTCATCCACCCCGGCGATCAGCCGTGCCTTACCACCGACGGTTGCCGCACGAACACTGTGCAAATTCATTGCATTGTATGGCTCTGGCAGTGGGATGACGATTTGTGTTTGCATATCCGCTGACATGCGTAAATTTCACCATCCTCGCTATGGGTGAAGCTCGTGTGCAGGTTGATTTCGTGTTCCTGCACCGCTTGGGGGAGTTGTCCGAGGTCTGCACGATACCGAAAAACCATCGGGGAAGTGCCGCTCTGTTGTGTCATCTTCGGTTTGCTTTCGTGTGCTGTGGGGGTATACACTTGTGTGTATACCCTTAGCAACACTCGGGGGGATCGACCTAGCCCCAGACCGGCGTCGGCTCGATAGGATTGTCCGCGACATTAGCGCCACGGCACAGCCACAGCTTATGCGTCTCGTTGCCCTTCGCATTGGGGTTGAACTTCATGTCCATCGAGAAGTAACGCATGGTGTACCCAGCACGACGGCGGGGGCTGGTATTGGCCTCGGCCCCATGAATGATGCGCCCATCGTGCAGCGAGGCGAAGCCCGGCTCTAGCTCGAAGTAGACGGCTTGGCTCTCGTCAATCTGGTCCGCCCGAATCTCACTGCCGAACGTGTTGTTCGCCTTGTCCACATCCTCGTAATCACTGAAGCCGTTGGTGTGCGTGCCAGGGATGACGCGCATACAGCCGTTCTCACGATCCACCTTGTCGATGGCCAGCCACACCGTCACGATCTTGTCCATGCTGTCCAGGCGGCCCTTCCAGTAGGTGCTGTCCTCGTGCCACGGCGTTGCGCGGCCTACATATGGCTCCTTGGCGATGAAATGGCTGGACCACAGGCCGATGTTCGGGCCGATAAGCGGCTCGACAATATCGAGCACTTCGTCTGCCATGAGGAACTCGAACAGGCGCGGGTCGGTAAAGTGTGGCTTGTCGAGTTCGTCGGTGCGCTTGTCCTCGCCAATGTTGGCGGCGAGGCTCTCGAAGATGGCGCTCAAACGTGCGAACTTCTCCTCAGAGAACAACGGTTGATCGAACAGGATGTACCCGTCTTTGTGGTATTGTTCGGCAGTTGCTTGGTCGATGCGGAGGTGGGTCATACGGTTTCCCTTATAAGGCTAATTTGGGATAGCATACGATGAGTCCGTAATCGCGTCTTGTGATCCTTTCGCTTATTTTTCCACTATATTGACCTGTAAGGAGAGGGCTATGGAACTGCGCTCCGCGAATATCATCGACCCCGCCATTGAGGGCCACTACGCCTATATCCCCTTCGCCCATCAAATTTCGACCCAACTACACTACCATGACTTCTACGAGATATTCCTGGTGGTCGACGGCCATATCGAGCATCACATTAACGGGCAGGTCGACCACCTCACGCGCGGGGCGTTGGTGTTCATCCGCCCAGACGACACCCACCGTTTTCGTCAAGCGCCCCACGTGGGCTGTGTGCTCATCAACCTTGCGTTTCTCGCCGAGACGTTCGACGCGCTTGTGGACTTTCTTGGCTTCAGGGAAGAGCGCATCATTAGCCCTGCCCTACCACCGCAAACCCTGCTGGACGGCACGACTAGCGGCGCACTCCGCTACCGTCTACAAGACTGGGGGCGTAGTATCTACCAAGACAGCGATTATGCTAAACGCACCCTGCGTGCACTTTTGGCACACATGATGAGCCAATTCTTCTTGGGTGACGCTACTCATAACACCAAACCCGTTCCACCGTGGATGCAGGACGTCATCACCGCGATGCAACAGCCGGAGCACTTTGTCGAGGGACGCGCCGCGCTCATGCGGTTGGCCCAGCGCACCCCGGCCTACGTTGGGCGCAGCTTCAAGGCACACCTGAACACAACACCTTCGGCGTTTATCAACAACCTACGGCTCGACCACGCGACCGACCTCCTGTTGCAAACCGACCACTCCCCTACCCAAATCGCCTATGATGTCGGCTTCAATAACCTGAGTCACTTCTATTACCTGTTCAAAGCCCGCTGGGACTGCTCTCCCAATGAGTTTCGCAAGCGGCATCAGTGGCTAGCAACGCCATAGATGCGAAACAATGGTAGAATCCCATAGCAGAATTAGACGCTATAAGGCTCGAACCCATTTGTTGCAATAGTGTGGTTCCAACAACCTGGCCCAAAGCAAAAAACCCACATCTCACCTCAAATCGGCGAGAATGCGCGCTTTTTCTATATACTGCTATACTGCCACAATTGATGGACCTGAGGGTCTCAGGTACGTTAACTAGGCATAAGCTACAGTTCGACATTCCGATCCCAATCTCAACCCAAAGCGATTTGCGTAACCCTGATAAAGGTCAACTCCGTACTGATATTCTGATGATGCGTGAACGCGGTATGAGCTACCGGGAGATTGCGGGCGAAACGAGGCTGCATCACTCTCGCGTATGGCAGATTGTAAACAGTGAGACTTCAACGTCGGATAACGGGGCGGAATGGAATTACCCCAATAAAATGGAGTGTGTAGGTTTCTCAGATAGAATGGATTGAGATCAAGGAGAAACAGACACAATGGGTCAGAAGAAGAGCTATACAGAGGAGTTCAAGCGCGAGGCACTGCGGCTGCTGGAGAGTAGCGGCAAACCGGTAGCGGTGATCGAGCGCGAGTTGGGGCTGAGTGCAGGTCTGCTGCATTACTGGCGCAAACGGTTCCAGGTCAACGATACCAGCAACATGCTCGAACTCAGTGAGGTCGAACAGCTTAAGTTGGAACTGCGCGAGGCCAAGCGAGAGCTGGCGCGTGTGCAGATGGAGCGTGACATCCTGAAAACAGTGAGCATCTTCTCGCAGGACGGCCCCAAGTGAAGTACGCTGTCATTGCTGAGGTTGCCAGTGAATACCCGGTCTCACAGATGTGTCAGATGCTCAAGGTGTCTGAGAGCGGCTACTACGGCTGGCTGAAGCGTTCACCCAGCCGACGACACCAGGAGCAAACGTCCCTTAAGTCCCAGATCCAAGCCATATGGGGCAATATCGACGGGTCTATGGTGCGCCGCCTATACACGATGCGCTGCGGGATCGAGGGATTTGTGTCGGGCGACATCGGGTCGTACGTATCATGCGGGAGATGGCCATTGCAGGCAAGAGCCATCGCAAACGTCGTCCGCGCACGACACAGGTCGATGCCACCCAGTCGGTCTCTCCCAACGTGTTGGATCGACAGTTCGATGATGTCGCTTGCGGCACGGTCTGGCTCAGTGACATTACCCAATATCGATACCGATGAGGGTGACTTGTATCTGGCTGGATTGATGGATCTAGGGTCGCGTGAGATCGTGGGCATGGCGCTGGCCGATCACATGCGAACGGAGTTGGTTGACAACGCGCTGCAAATGGCGGTGAGGCAGCATCGACCGCAACCTGGCACCCTGCATCATTCTGATCGCGGCAGCCAATACACCAGCGTAGGCTACCAGCAAGCACTGGCAACAGCGGGGATGCGTGTAAGTATGAGCCGCACCGGGAGTTGTCTGGACAACGCGCCAATGGAGAGCTTCTGGGCCACGCTTAAACGCGAGTGTGCCGACCAGCCCTTCCGTTCACATGATCATGCACGGATCGCCATCTTTGATTACGTGATGGGCTTCTACAACCGTGAACGCAAGCACTCAGCACTGGGGTATCTGAGTCCGACACAATATGCGCGTCAGCAACTCTGAAACCTCACCACTCCACAAAAACAGGGTATTGCCATAAGAGACAAAAACGGACATTCACACCAAGAAAGCTGATTGCAAATGACTTCAACCGCAACTACTCTCGGACGCTTCATCGCAGATTTGATGGCAAAACATCACTATTCCAATCGGTCATTAGCTGCTGCTGCTGGAGTATCGGAGTCTGCAATTCGCAATCTGCTGAAGGTGGGAGAAGAACAATGAGCAAAGGACCCGGATGCGAGGACGCTGTCACTCGTCGCCAAAGCATTAGAAGTCGATGCGCTTCGCTTATTTCGTTTGGCAGGTTACATTCCGCCTGCACCAGCGGCCCACTCTCTACGTGCAGACTATCTTGCTGAGTTATTTGACCGGCTATCTACCGAGAAACAGGATGCTGTACTTGGCGTGTTGGAAGCTATGGTGGATAACGATGAAACAAAACAATCCATTCAGGAACTTCGCGATAACCCGGATAAGCTATTTGCAGGTGTTCATCTGGATAACCCAGGTATAGTTCGGACGCTGGCAAATCAGCTTATTATCCAACTCGATATTACTGATGCCTGGGCCGCTAGACCGGAGATTATTGATCCAGAGATGCAATTGCTATTCCATAAGTGGAAAGATCTAACACCGGCTGCGCGAGAGCGTGTTCTGGCACTTGTGCGGCACAAGCTATCTCTCCAATACGACCCCACGATGGTCGACCCCGAGTGGCGGGATTAGATCGTGAACAAGTACATGGCGATGCCATACACGATCGAAGTGATTCCTGACGAAGGTGCGTGGTTTGTGCAGATCAAGGAATTGCCCGGTTGCATGACCGAGGTAGACAAGTGGGACGAGATTTTACCAGCCATAGAAGACGCCAAACGCCTCAGGCTCGAACTTGCGCTGGAACGTGGCCGTCCAATCCCTGTGCCATACAATCTCTAAGTTCACGTTTTCGGATTGGGTAGTTCCAGATCGTCCAGGATCAAAATCCTGATTTCGCTTACGCGCCTGATCCCTGTGTCATTGGTCAGAAACGCATCACAACCTGTATCGATGGCACAGGCAACATGCAGCGCATCCGGCGTTCTGAGGTTATAGCGTGCTCGTAAATCTGCGGCGAGATCGCCAGCCGATGGACTTACAGATATGACGCGGATTCCTTTTGTACGATAGAACATTGTGCGATAGCGACTCACCAATGACGTGTCGTTCGCCTGCAATGGTTTCATCAACGTTTCTGGAATCGTGATCGCAGATGTCAGCACCTGAAGCCGACCATCTGATACTTCAGCAAATATTGC
>CAYSVE010000315.1:0-6968 GCA_964434365.1 uncultured Anaerolineaceae bacterium
AAAATATCAGCAACCCCACCCCCCCCAAGAAACAACAAATGGACGCCATCCCCGACGACGAGTTCGACATTGCCTTCCTCGACCAACTCGGAGCGGTGAACAGCGGCGATGCCGACGACCTGTTCTCGTTGGAAAACCTGGAAAACCTCACGAGTAGTGCCAACCCGGAGGGGACGCTGGGTGTGGACGAGGCAACGGGTATCGGCATTATCCCTACCCTAGGGGATGAATAACACACGCCTTGGCCGTCGCCACGATAGCGACACGAAACCGCCGCACATGTGGCGGTTTTTCGTTGGTTAACCGCTGAGTGCGAGTTTGTCCATCCGTGCGATGGCGGATGGTCGGCAGGGCGTTTCGTCGGGCGCAGTGATGGGGGTGTGGCATTCGTCGGGTACACAATCCATAATTATGAGGAGTATGCTCGCGCAAAAGGGTAGGTTCACCCGATGAATGAATACGAACACGACTTTTCCACCGCCGAACCCTGGACCCCCAACGTCACGGTGTTGATGTGGGTGTCCTTCGCACTAATCCTCATCTTCCTGCTGATCGTCTTTCGATCGGTACTTCCCTTCGCACTTGGGGCGATTGTTATCGCGTATTTGCTAAACCCCCTCACGAATTTGTTGGATCGCTTCGTGCCAGGGGGGCGTGCCCCGGCTGCCAGTGCGACAGTCTTATTTTTGTGGACGCTGCTGCTGGTCGCGATCTTCACGATTATCCCAGCGCTTACGCAGCAAACGATCAATGTGTTGGAGGGCGGTGTAGAACAATTGGACCGGCTGTTGACCGATCCGCAGGAGTGGTTCTTCAACGGGGAACCCGTTTTTGCGGACCCCGAAACTGGCGAAGCCCTGACAGCCCTGCAAGCAGCCGAAAACGCTGCTACCGAGGCAGGCTTTGCCGACCTCGGTGAACTGCTCGTCGCGCGATCTGGCGAGTTCCTCAACCCGGCGAATATACAGCAAGTGTTGCGTAGCGCAGGCGGGGTGACCTCGACGATTTTCGGCTCTGCGCTCGGTGTGGTTGGGTCGACGTTCGGCTTTGCGCTGAACACCTTGCTCTCCACGGTGATCCTGTTCTCGTTCCTGTCGGGCGGGCCGCAGATGTTCGCGGGCATCGTCGCGGCGGCACCAGATGATTATCAGAGTGACCTGAAGCGCCTGCTGGAAGACCTCGGTGCTGTGTGGAACGACTACGTGCGCGGTAACCTCATTTTGGGGGGGATAGTCGGCTCGGCGATGTATGTGTTCGCGACGATTATGGGCCTGCCGAACCCGCTCTTTTTGGCGGTGTTCGCCGGGTTGATGGAGTTTATCCCGAATATTGGCCCGGTGATGTCGTGGGGGGCGGTGGTGTTGTTCGGGTTGTTTGGTGGGGCGGGCAACTTCCCCGAAATGGCGAATTACATCGTGGGGATTATCGCAGGGGTATACGGCCTCATCGTGTTGCAGTTGGAGGGGTTGTTCCTCGTGCCGCGCATTCTCGGCGATAGCCTGAGCCTACACCCGGTGCTGGTGATTTTGTCGGTGCTGTGGGGGGCGAGCGTCGGCGGCATCCTCGGTGTGCTCATCGCCCCACCCCTCGTGGCCAGCGTTCGCATCGTGTTGCATTACATCTACGGGCGCTTGACCGGGCGTACGGCCTTCCACCATCGAGGGCGCACGGGTCGTGGGAGTTCGGGCAATGCACTGCAACGGCTTGGCGCGCTGTGGTCGCGTTTGCTAGAGACCGGCGACAGGCTGGCCAACCCACCGAAAAAGCGCTCCAGCTAAGCGCGTACTTCGGCGGACCTTGACAAGCGGGCGCTGTTCGCCTTTGCTACAGAATAGATGTTCTCAGCAGAGGCGACAAATGAATATCGAAGTGCTAACCACCGGACAACTGCTTGCCGTTCTACGATCGACAGACCCCGCCTTCAGCATCGCGCGCGAACGGGCGGTGACGGAACTCGCAGGGCGCGACATTCGGCGCGCGGTACCTGCCCTTACCACGATGCTTATGCGAGCCAACAGCAGCGAAACCGCCTTCGATGTGGCGCGGGTATTGGCTCTGCACGGCGAGTTTGAAACGCTCATCGGGGCAATTGCGCGCGGGGCCAACGAATACCCGATTTCGCAGGTTTACGGGTGCATACCACCCGAACAATCCGGTCCGGCGCTCATCGCGGCGCTGGCCCACCCCGACGCGGCGATGCAGGCATCGGCGGCGTATCTGTTGCTATCGGTGCAATGCCCGGCATCGGTCGAGCCGTTGTGCGCGCTGCTCGTCACCACACGAAACCACAATTTGCACACGCACGTGATGCACGCACTGGCGAATCAACATGATGCGCGGGCGGTGCCGCATCTGGTACCGTTCCTCACCACACCGCAGAATAGCCATCGTCACACGGCGGCGTACGCCCTGCAAGCCTTCGATGCCCCGGCCCTCGAAGCACACGTCCTCCCCCTGATGACCCACGAAGGGCCGACCACCCGCGAAAATGCGTTGCTTGCGCTGTCGGGTGTGCGGACGCGGTCGGTGCTGCGGGCCGCAAAGCGCGCCCTGCTCGACGATTGCTGGGATGTGCAAAAAGTCGCCGCGGACTATGTGCGCACCTACGGCACCGACGAGGCCCGGCAGGCCTTCTTTAGCTGGGAACTGCGGAATAAGCGTCGCAAGGAAGCCTACCGAGGTGGGTGGTAGTGGATGTTGGGGGGTTGAGCACCGGGCAACTCATTGCGGTGCTCGCGTATGACGATGAGGACGCCCTGCGGCAGCTTGCCGCTGATGAACTCGTTGCGCGGCACGACAAACGCGCAGTCGTTACCTTACTGGCGATGATCGACCGGGTGCCCGTTGCCGATTTCGACCGGTACAGGCGCAGGTTTGCAGCAGCCAACACTCTTGTGCGAATGGGGGCTGATGCAGCCCTGCTCGCCTATTTGCTGAAAAGTGGAGACGCGGATGTGATAGCGCAATGTGTACGAGCGCTCGCACAGAACCCGCCATGCTCGGCCCTGCTGGATGCCCTGGGCACCGCCGACGAGGTCGGTCGGTTTGCGGCAGCCCGCATGTTGCTAAACCTCGGCTGCGATGACATCGCGGCACGCATCGAGGGTTTGCTACAGACCGAGCGCGACAGGCGCACGCGCCTTCACATGGTGCTTGCCCTCGGTAAAGATCGAACCCAGGCGGCCTACGATCTCATCCTCAAGTTGATTATGCAAGGCGATGCCCAAACAAGCGCAGACGCCGGTACGGCCCTGGTTTCGCAGATGGCACACCGTGGGCCGGACGTTGCGCTGCACAGGCATGCGTCGTGGCGTGTGCGGTTCGCGGCGCTCAACGCCTCGGGTGCATTGTCCAGTTTCTCGCGAGCGGCCTTGTTCGATCGGTCGGGGCAGGTACGACGGTTTGCGTGGCAAAATCTGTGGCGTGCCCTCATCGAATTTTTGTGGGACGTGTGGGGCCACACGGTGGAACGGGTGTTTTATCATGGTTACATGGCATATCGACGCTTTCGCAAGCGCACAGGGCAAGGCCGCGATGCACGTTGAGGGGCTGAGCACCGGCCAACTCATCGCTGCGCTGTTGCTCCTGGCGCAGGTGCGTAGCCCGTCGGACATCCCGTACGTCGACGACATCGACGATTACGCGGCGGCCATCCGCAAGCGGGACAATCGGCGCGGGGGGCGCTCGCTGTTGCCCGCAGCCCGCGGCGAACTCGACCTTGGCCTGCAAATCAGCTATGCCACCGAGCTACTCATCGATTGGGGCTACGCGCAGGCTCTGTACGAGGATGTGATGACCGACCCGGAGCGCGTCGACGCGTTGATGCCCGCCCTGGCCCACGCCGACATCTTTTTTTCGTTGGACTACCTTACCGACAAAATGCACCACCCCGACGAGCGTGTGCGCCTGGGGGTCCTCAGTGCCGCGTTCGAAAACCACTTCCACGACGACGATGCGGTTCTGTTCCTGGTAAATGCCCTGACCGACCCATCGCCGAACGTCCAGCGCAAGGCCATCGGCATGTTGAGCGTCAAGGGCAGCCCAGGTGTCGCCGACCGGCTGTGGACTTACCTCAACACCCTGGATGCCGCGCATGAAAACTGGCGCTGGGCCATCGCCTCACTCACGCGGTTGAAAGACCCACGCGTGTTGGACGATCTCGTGGCGTGCGTCCGGGCAACCGGGCCGACGCGGGACGCCTCCGCCGTGTTGTACGCCGCGCGCGAATGGGATCACGCGGCAGTTGCCGAGCTATTCGCAGACCTGCTGGAAGACCCGGCCTACACTCAACACATGCGCATGGTGCAAGGCTACCCGGTTGTGCAAAAGGCGCAGCAAGTCGTTGCAAAGCGGAAAAAACCATGAGCGACCCGCAACAGATGTCCACCGGGCAGTTGCTAGCCGCCATCACGGGGATGCCCGCGCGCGGGCGCCGGGCGTATCGGCAGCGGATGCACCCGTGCGTCGGCGAGCTGGCGCGCCGTGCCGACCCGAACACGATACCCGCGCTGCAACACGCTGTGCGAGAGACCTTCCCGATGGCCTTCCTCGGGCACCCGGCGACGGAGGTGCTGTCGCGGATGGGGCATCAGCGTTTCATCATCGATTTGCTGATGGCCGACCCCGATGCCCCGGCGTATGCGTACTTCAAGGCGCTGAAGAAGTGGGGCGTGCGCCCACCCCTACCGGTGATCCTCGATTACCTGCACCGGCCCCACCTCGACGCGCGGCGGGTGGCGATCATCGCGCTGGAATTCTACGACGCCCGCCTCGGCGCGGAACCGCTCATTGCGTTGTTGGATGACCCAGAACCGAGGTTGCAGCGTTCGGCGACGTTTGTGCTGGGTCAACTGCGCGCACCGAAGGCGATCCCCGCACTCCATGCGCGCCTGGGCCGCCTTAGCGAAGATGATTGGGCGGAGCGCATCTACACGATAGCCGCACTGGCGAAAATGCAGGACGAGGCGATCCTCGATGATGCCATAGGGTACCTGCAACAACTGCGCAAGGGCGTAGAGGGAAACTATCGGGAGGCTGTGACGTACAACGTCGTGTACGCGGTTGCCAACTGGGCGCATCCGCGCATCATCGCGGAACTCACCGCGTTACTGTTGAACCCGCTTACCGAAAACTACACCCGGCGCTGGTTTCGGCGGCTGAACACGCCCGTCACCCGCACGGCGCTCGAAAACGCGCGCCTGCGGCGGATGGCCACGGGGCAGTTGCTGTGCGAATTGACCGATGGCCCCAACCCTGGGCAAGCTGCACGCGAAATCGGGCGGCGGCGCGCGTACCGAGCGATACCGCATCTGTTGCAAATCGCAGAGCGGTGGTCACGAAGCACGCCACAGGAGAAAGATCGCCTGGCGCAAATCGGCGTGGCACTCAGCACGATGGGCGCACACGAGATCGTGCTGAGTGCGTTACGGCAGATGCCTGCTTACAATCAGGCGGCGATCTATCTGCTGCCTGGCCTCGATGGCGCACCCGAGGCCGTGTGTGCCACGCTGACCGACATGGCGGAGCGGGAGCGCAACGATCATCGTCGACGGGTGGCCATCGAGGCGTTGGGACGCAACCGATACCGGCCCGCCGCATCGCTGTTGCTGTGGCTACTGCGTGAGGACGAACCGCACATGATGACAACGATTATCATCGCGCTGGGCGACATCGGCGATGAGCGGGCGTCGAAGCCGCTCGCGGAGAAGTTGCCGATGCTACACTTCAACCAGCGTGAGCACATCGTCAAAGCGTTGATCAATATCGGCGGCAGGCAGGCGCACAGCGCGCTGATGGTGTACCTATGGGAGTACACCGACGGCCCGCTGACGAAGGATGTGGCGCGGACGCTGGTTGCAAGCGGCTCACCCAGCGCGTTGCAGGCCGTACGGGCCTGGGGAAGGCGCAAACGTGACCGATAAGAGACTTGAACCCACCGGACGGTTGCTGGCACGCGTGCTGTTCACCGACACAGACGCCGCCACCGTCGCGGAACTCGCCCGCCGCCGCGACCGCCGTACCGACCGGTACTTGCGCGAGGCGCTCTATGCCAGGCCAAGCGAACGGGCACCAGCCATCGCAGCGGCGCTGTTGCCGATGCTGGGCGTCGAGCAGGCCGTGGACCTCCTCGCCGGGAAGAAGACGCCCTACTGGGTCCGGCAGGCCGTTGGCTATGCAGTCCGTGAGAGTGAGTGGCAAGCGGCAGTCGGTGAGGGGTTGCTGGATGTGATTCGTGAGGGTGACGACACGAACACTGAGCCGTCGCCGGAATATGTGCAGGTTCTCGATGTGTTGTCGGCGCTGTCGGGAAAGGTGATGCGCATGACTGCACCGACCGATGCCGCCGAAATCGAACGGTATGCGGTGGGGTCGCTGGGGTGCGTGGGGTACCCTGGCGCAGTGCCGAAGCTACTGGGCTACCTGGGCCGCATCCACAGTGCGACGGACTGGCCCGCGCTCAGCGGGGAGGCGCTGCACGCGCTGGGCAACATCGGTGACCCGCGTGCGTTCCAACCAGTGCTGGACCTGCTATACATGCTGACCGACCCGGCCTACCTGCTACACCTGCACGCGGATGTCGAGCGCAAGGTGATCGAGGGGCGGCTACGGTCGGTGTTGCGCACGCTCGGCGACCTGGGCGACCTGCGTGCGATTCCGTACCTCGCGCGGATGCTCACGCCTCGTTGGAACGGCGTGTGGTTTCAGGCGGTGGACGCGCTGGGGTGCATCGACCACGCGGACGCGGTGCCGGTGCTGGTACACTTTTTACTGCGCGATGGCCTGCGGACACAGGGACACATCCGTGCGGTGGAGGTGCTGCGGGGCTACGGCACGCCGGAGGCAATCCACGCGGTGGAACAATATGAGGAGGCGCAGTGGGTTCGATGGCAGACCACAGACGAATGAGCACGGGGCAGTTAGTGGCGGCGTTGTTGCACAGGGATGACCCTGACGCTGCTGCCGACGAG
>CAYSVE010000316.1:0-6953 GCA_964434365.1 uncultured Anaerolineaceae bacterium
AAAACGTGTTAATAATCATCTAAAGGACTGGCTGCGCACCAATCGCCACGGCAAACATCACCCGGAGCAGTGGCTGAGTTTGGTGACGGAACCGCTGATTACGCTCGGCTTTTTGATGATTCCGCTGTTGCTGTTTATGGTGATTCGCCCGCTGCCGGTGGTTTCGCGCTTCTACAGGGTGGGTGGGCGCTTCGTGGTGCCGGGTTTGGTGATTGCGCTCATCATTGTGCTGTTGCTACGCGCCCGCCGCTACGCACGATTGCCCGTCCGCTACGAGGCGTTGTATAGCGGACCCAACAAACCGGGTATGTTCCGCCCGGTGACCATGTACCACGCCAACGGCACGGCGATCACGTTTATGAAGAAGCTTACACCTGGCACGCCCTACGGCCCCGACGAACCGTTCATGGTGTACTACTTCGATGACCGGGGCGGAAAGTTGTTACTGAGCTTCGGCCCTGCCGACCACCCGGATGCCCCAACCTGGGAGCCTACCGAGCGGTATCATACGCGGTTGGCGAAGCGCACCTAGGCGCTTTGGGGGACGCGGCCCATGAGAATGTAACGCGCTTCCTCCGACACCAGCGCGAGGAAAACCGGCTCGTTCGGGTCGATCTGGTTAAGCATACCGTCGATGGCGCGGCGAACGCGGCGTAGTGTGTCGCGGTCGTGGTAGGGGATGCCCGCCTCGGCGGCATCAGCGTCGACATTGGCCAGCCCGAAACCGCTAAGCAGGTCGACAGTTGGTTTGGGCAGGCACACGAGTTCGTCTTGGAAGAACGGGGCGAATGCTTCGCTTTCCATTGATTTTTTACCCCAACTTTCATATCGATCAATGCGGATTGTAGCGCAAGATGAAGCGCGCGCAATCCGTTTTTGCGTCTTTTTGCAGTGTGAAGGAAACCTAACACGCGCCGGCGAACACGAATCACTCGCCTTGACGGTGCCTCTGGTTGCGGGTAGCCTTCTCCCCGCCATGAGACGAAACCTGCTCCTCCCCACCCTCATTTTGCTGTGTGCCGCCGGGCTGCGCCTGTGGAACCTCGGCGGCGCACCACCCGGCCCCCACTACGACGAAGCCGTGAATGTCATCCTCACACGGAACATCGCGTTCGGTGGGGCGCGCTTTTTCCCCATCACGCCCAGCTACCAGGGGCGTGAGGTGCTGTACTACTACCTCGGCACGCCCATCTTCTGGACGATCGACGATAGCGAGTTCGGGTTGCGGCTACTGGGCGTATACGCGAACCTGCTCACTGTGGCGGCGACGGTGGCGCTGGGGCGGCGCATGTTCCCGCGTACGCCTGTGGGGTTAATCGCGGGGGTTGTCGCGGCGGTGAGCTTGCCGCAGGTGCTGTTGGCGCGGCAGGCCTTCCGAGCGATTACGTTGCCGATGTTGCAGGCGTTGGCGCTGTTGTTTCTGTGGCACGGCCTACGCCGACGCAACCGCTGGGGCTGGTTGATCTTCGGCGGGTTGCTGGCTGGCGCGACGATCTACACCTACATGGCGAGCCGGTTGTTCCCGGTGTGGTTGGCACTCGGTGGGCTGGTTCTCGTCCTAACGGACAGAAAAATCTGGGTCACTCGGTTGATGCAGGGCATCCTCTTTTTTGCGGTGATGGGATTCATCGCCGCGCCCATGCTGCGGTTTGCGCTTAACAACCCGGACCTGTTCCTGGGCCGTTTGTACGAGGTCAGCGGTGGCGAAGTTACGTTTGGCGAGAGCGTGCGCCGTCACCTGCGGATGTTTTTCGTACAGGGCGAAACGCTGCTACGGTACAACCCACGCGGCAGGCCGTACTTCACGCCGTTGGAGGGTGTGCTGCTGATAATTGGCCTGGGCGGCGCAGCATGGACGCTGTTCGCGCGGCGGTCGGCTGCACTGACGCGTGCGGCGGCGATGTTGCTGTTGCTCTCGCCGTTGATGGTGCTGCCGAGCGTGATTTCGACGGGCGGGCTGCCGCCGAACCATATGCGCAGCATCGGCATGGTGCCGTTGATTTTCGTGGCGGTGGGGTATGGTGGGCATCTTGTTCTGGCGTGGGCACATCGGGCGAGGCATGGCCTCGCCCCTACACGACCTGACACCGCGCGAATGTTGCCGCCAAATTCGAACGGGTTGGAGACAGTGCTGATCGTGGCCGGGTTGGCCGCCGGGGTGTTCATCACCGGGCGCGATTACGCTGCATGGGCAAGCCGCGCCGACCTCTATTACGCGACCGATGCCGACCTCGCTACCGCTGCCGATTGGCTGGCCGCCAATGCCGCTGACGATACGGTGTATATCGCGGCGCAGGACCGCGCTCACCCGACGGTGCGCGTGGCCGATGGCCTCGACGATGTGCGCTGGCTGGGCACCGATACGCTGTTCCTCCCTGCGAACGACGCGCTGGTGATCTTTCCGCGCAGTGCGCCACCGTCCGAGCGGTGGGCGCGGTGGTTAGCGCCGTATGCGCTCACGACGGATTTGCCGACGGGGCCGGATGGCCGCCCGGCATTCGAGGCGTACCGCGTACCACCGGATGCGTCGCTACCTGCGGAGTTCCGCCCGGCGGAGGCGAGTAATGGCCTGCTCGACCTGATAGGGGTGCGTGAGGGCGGTGCCTATGCGGGGGCGCGGGGCGAGGTCATCATGGCGTGGGAGGTGACCCAAACACCATCGACCGACGATTTGACGCCGCTGCTGGAAATCCGCGACCCAATTGGGAACCTTTTGCACCGAAGTGACGTCTACTTTGTGGATGCAAAAGCATGGCAGCCCGGCGAAACCCTGCTGCTGACAATGCCAGTGCGGTTGCCTATCGGTACGCCGCCGGGGCCGTACACCGTGCAAACGGCCTGGGTCGCGCGTGGGACCGAGCAGTACCTTCCTTATGATGGGGGCGGCCTGTGGACGGAAGTCGGTGTGTATAACGTGTCGCGGCCCATTGGCCCGCAAAGCGCCGACGGCCTGCCGATGGACACCCGCGTCGAGGTCGACCTGCCCGAAGGGGTTCGGCTGCTTGGCTGGGATGCACCGCCCACAACGGCTCGTCCTGGCGAGTCGATACCGCTGACGGTGTACTGGCGAGCACAGGTCGAGGCTCCGGCGCTGCTGACGCGCACGTATGCCCTGGACACGGACACCGTGGAGGCGCAAACGCCGCTGCGCGGTGCCGACACGCGGTATCCGTCGACAGCGTGGGCGGCGGGAGAAATCGTAACCGACCGCATCCGCGTGACGATTTCGCGCGAGCAGCCCGCAGGCGATTACACGCTGACACTCACGGCGGGCGGCGCGGTCGTGGACTTAGGCAACTTAACAATCGATGGCTTGCCGCGTGTGATGTCGCCACCGCCTGTCGAAACGGTAGTCGACGTTGGTTTCGGCGACGCGCTGCGGTTGCATGGCTACACCCTTCGTACCGATGCAGAGGGTTTGTCGGTCGACGTTGTGTGGGCGGCGGATGCGCCTGTCACGGAGAGTTACACCGTCTTTGTTCATCTTGTCGATGAGGCGGGGGAAATCCAACAGCAGCGCGACAGTGTGCCTATGAGTGGGCGCTACCCGACGAATTTGTGGCTCCCTGGTGAGTACGTGACGGACACGTTTCGGTTCGAGGGCGGGGATGAGGTGGTACTTCGGTTAGGCTGGTATCTCCCACAAACGGGTGCCCGCCTAACGACTACCGATGGGGACGATCACCTCTCAATACTGTTATCAAAATGAAGATCGTAAATTATTGCAAGGATTTACGGTTTTGGTGTAATATCGAGTCTAAGGTTACCGTTAAAATCCTGATGACTTTGCGTTATGGTGCGATAACAGGTGTATTGTGCATAGGTGCTAAAAGTAGGCGTTTTCGTCGCAAAGTTCGTGTCATAACTAAGAGTATTCTAAGAGCAATTTAAAAACATCGGGCAAATATCTTAGATTTTTTGTATAAAAGTTGTATAAAAATTGTATGAATGGCTTATTTCTGAGGGTAATTATCCTTTACGAATGAACGAATCTGTGTTTAAATCGAAATTACGTAAAGGTGGTTGCTGTTAACGAGAGGCCCTATGGTTCACCGCATCGATTTCGAAAGTACTGCGGTTATTAACCTGAAGTTACCGGCAACTGAGGGCTGGATCATCGGTCGGTCTGGCAATAAGGGTGAATACCAACCGAGTATCGATCTGGCGCGCTATGGGCCAGCGCGAGCGAGGGGGGTTTCTCGCAGACACGCCGTTTTTCTGGGTCGTGGCGACGAGCTTTTCCTGGTCGACCTGGCATCGATTAACGGGACCTACTGCAATGGAGAGAGGTTGGAACCCCACACCCCACGTGCGTTGCGTACGGGGGATGAGCTTCTCATCGGTGAGATGCGCCTGCGGGTTCTCTGAATCAAGGAAGTCAAAAGTATGGTAACAGTCGGTAAACTCTCAATGAAAGACAAAATGACAAGCTTACGGTTCCAGGGGTCGGTATGGTGCAACCTGGACATCGCCCTACGCAATGTAGACCAGATGTTCAGCCGTGCTGTGCAATCGCTGGAGCTATCGGTAATCGAGTGGTATATCCTGCGCGCGCTGTTCGAGCAAGATGGCCAGCACGCCAGCGAATTGGCTCGCTCGGTGGGTCGCGCTGCGACCTCGTTTACCCCGAATCTGGACAAGCTTCAGGATAAGGGTCTGATCGAGCGTCAACCGGACCCTGCAGACCGCCGTGCGGTGCGCATTCACCTCACCACGAAGGCTCAGGAGTGCCGCGAACGCATTTTGAACACGGCCGAAGAGTTGGACGGCCACGTGAGTGACCTGTTCACGCCGGAGGAGTTCGAAACCTTCCAGAAGGTGCTGGCGAAACTCCAGACCGTAAACCTCGACTAACGCACGAGGTCCTGCCGGGGCAAGTCGCGGAGCGTACTGGCAAATGCCCAGTACACCCGCTCCGGTATCAAACAAAACCGCACTAATGCAAGGCTGTCGTGTTCCAGCGCAAAATCGCACACCGCGTTGAGTGCGATTTCTGCGGCTTCGGCTAGCGGGTAGCCGTACACCCCGGTACTAATCGCCGGGCAGGCGACCGTGTGCAGGTCGTGCTGTATGGCAAGGCGCAAGCTGTTGCGATACGCGCTCGCGAGCAGGTCGGCGATCGTCGCTCCCCCCTGGTTATATACTGGCCCCACCGCATGAATCACATGTTTGGCCGGCAACCGATACCCCCCGGTGATCTTCGCTTCGCCGGTTTTACAGCCGTTGAGCCTGCGGCATTCCTCGACGAGGTTTGGCCCGGCAGCACGATGAATTGCGCCATCGACGCCACCCCCACCGAGCAGGCTGGTGTTCGCCGCGTTGACGATCGCGTCTACGGCTTGTTTGGTGATGTCTTCCTCGACCAACTCGATGATGGTCTTATTGATTTGTGCGCGTTTGGGTTCGTTCATGTGCCACATTGTAGCGTGTTGCCGTGGTGCTGCAACTCGCAATAAAATGTCCATGGCTGTTCGTCGCGGAGACCCCACCCCCTTGAACATAGAAAATATGTCTACTGGGCAGTTGCTTGCGCTCGTCGGCTACTACAGCGACCGCAAGGCGCAGCAGCAGGCCATCGATGAACTCGTTGGGCGCGGTGTGCACCGCGCTGTGGGCACGCTGACGGATTTGGCGCAATTTCGACCCGATACCGACCGCTACGCGAAAGACTTCGCCGCGGCGGTGCTGGGGCGTTGGGGCTACAGGGAGGCTCTGCTAGACCTGATGGCGTACCGCGGCGCGTGGCGGGTCGGTGTGTTGGGCTTGCAGCACATTATACCGTGCGCTTGGCTGATCGCACGATTGGGCCACGATGACCTCCACCAACGCCGGGCTGCCGCTCATGCGATCCTCAAGCTGGGCTGCACCGGGGCCACCGATGCCCTCCTCGCGCTGCTGGCTGGCGATACGACCCCAGATGAGCGTTACACGTACATTCAGGTGTTGGCGGTGCAGAAGGACCCGCGTGTGCTACCGGTGTTCATCGAGCGCGCGTGGCACGACGACGCCGACCATGTGCGGCGGGCGGCAGCGCAGGGCATCCACCGCGCGCCGAACATGACGGATTTCCTCGATGCGTTGTATGGCCTGCAAGCCCACCCCGATGAGCGCATCCGCGAAACGATCCTCGTCGCGCTCACCGGCCTGCGCGGCCTCATCTCGCTCGAGGCGTGCAAACGTGCTCTGGAAGACCCCAGCGAGGCCATCCGCGACAAGGCACTGAACGTCCTGCACACGAAAATCTATGTGGGTGCGGAGGGTGATACCGAGGCTCTGGCGATGGTCAGGGCGTACGAGGCCCACCAGAAGGGGAACTCATGAGCGTCGAAACTATGTCCAATGGGCAGTTGATCGCCGCGTTGAGCCTGCGCTACGAGGGTAACTGGCCCAACTATCATCCCATCAGCGCGTGTGCCATCGAGGAGCTGATTCGGCGCGACGACCGGCGGGCAGCGAGCCAACTTGTACGGCTGGTGCAAACTGGCGCAAACACCGATCTGCACGCCGTCAAGGCGGCGGTAAAGGTGCTCGGGCGTACGGGTAACTACCTTGCCCTGCTCGATGCGATGAGTGTCAGCGAGATGTGGTTCGCGTGCTTCGATGGCCTGGAACACGACGGCGCGCCGTGAGCATCGAAGCGATGAGCCGTACGGCTAAAACGCATCCCACACAGCTTGACCGTTTAGCAGCATCTCGATTTGCTGGCATACTATGAGGCGCTTTCGTGGCCTAAATTTACTTGATGGAGGGTGGCTCCTTTAGATTAAATGCTCTGTAAGAAATACTTGGAAAACCACTTGAAATATTAATGCTGGTTTTAGGGCGCTTTGCCCGATGCTCGACGGGCAATCGTCACTGCAACCGCTGCGAGGGCGCTCCCCAAAAACACGAACATCGCTACGTTGACGATCACGATTTTCGTTGCAGTGATGCCGCCGCCCCCCCCCCAACAC
>CAYSVE010000317.1:0-6945 GCA_964434365.1 uncultured Anaerolineaceae bacterium
TTGAACGCCCAAGGACTGGTCGAGAGTGTGCCCTACCATGGGACAACCGTTAAAAAACTGGCGCGTACCGACATCGAAGAGCTGTACAGCCTGCGTAGCCTGCTCGAAGGTTTCGCCATCCAACGAATACTGGGAAGCGAAGATGTCACGGATGGGGTCGCAACCCTGCGGCGTATCTGCGATGACATGCTCAAAGCCGCCGAAAGTGCCAATCTTCCCGAAGTCAACCGCATCGACCGGCGCTTCCACGATGCGCTCATCGAACTGAGCGGCCATTCGCTACTCGGCATGTTGTGGGGGACGGTCGCGCTGCGTGTACAGCAGGTGATGTCTTTACGAAACCTGCGCAACGACGATATTCGGCAGGTGGTGTACAACCATATCCCTATCGTCGATGCCATCGAAGCGAAGGCCTCCGCCGAGGCGATCCGCCTGATTCACCTGCATGTCGGTTCTGCGGGGGATCTCATTGCAGAAGACTGGGATTCGACGGGAGACAACGATGCCCGTTGAGCGCGCGTTGGTCGCTGGGGCGGGTGGTTTCGTAGGGCGGGCGATTGCCGAAGCGCTCGCGGATGCGGGATATGCGGTCACAGCACTGGATATGGCCTTCGACGAGCAACTGACTTATCGGTTTGCCGTTCGTGGAATCGATGTTGTAGAGCACGACCTGTCTCGGTCAATCGAGCAAGCAGCGGATGTCGTCGTACATGCCGCAGCAGTCACCGCCTCGCCAGACGAGCGCAGCGAAACACCCGAGGCCAACCTGCGCGCCAACATCGATAGCGCACTGACGGTTTCGGAATCGTTTCCATCGGCACGACGGATGATCTTCATCAGTTCGAGCGCGGTTTTTCCGCATTCACTGCCCGGCCCACTTACCGAGACAACACTCATCGAACCGCTCGGCACATACCCGGTCGCCAAGGCCTTGCTCGAGCAGTGGACACACATGCTACGGAATGTCTACCAACGCGATGTGATCGCGGTGCGGTTGGGTCCCATCTACGGCCCCCATGAATACGTTCGTAGCACCCGCCCACGCCTCAGCTTGGTCGGCGAGATGCTGCGTGAGGCAATAGACACCCGCAGGATAACGATCGCAGCGTCACCTGCTCCGCCATATGACTGGACGTATAGCCGCGATGTAGGCCGCGCGATTGGGGCACTGCTTTGGGCAAAAACGCTCTCGCACAGTTTGTATCACCTGACGAGTGAGCAGGTGCTCAGCACCGAAGAAATCGCGCAGGCCATCGCACGTGTGGTCGCGGTCGAAGACATTCGCCGACTAGATATTCCTGTGTCACCGGGACGCGGGGTGCTAACCAGCGAGCGCCTGCAAGTGGATACTGGCTTCGATGACTGGACACCGTTCGAGGATGCGTTGCGCGAAATGATGTCCGAACGCCAAACGGGGCTGTCGCGATGAGCAGTTTGCCGATCATACTGGGTGGGCTGGGGGTGCGCGGCATGTACTGGGCGGAGGTCATCTCCCGCTCAGCGCGCTGTCACATCGCCGCCTATGCCGACCCGAACCCTACCGCCCGCGAGCGCGCAATCGCCCGATTTGGTGAGGCCTCGTCCTTCGAAACACCCGAAGACGCCATGCACAACATCGAAGCGGGAGCGCTGATCCTCGCGAACCCGCCGATGGGGCGTGATAGCCAGGTGCGTTTGGCAGCGGAACTGGGTTTACCCATGCTCATCGAGAAACCGCTTGCGCTTAGTCTGGAGGAAGCTGCCGAACTTGTTGCACTGGCAGGTAATGTTCCGCTGATGGTTGGACTTAACTTCCGTTATTTGGCCGTCACGATCGAAACGATGCGCCTGCTGGCCGAGGAGGCTGTGGGGAAGGCCGCATTTGCCCGGTTCACATACGAGCGTTGGCGCGATGGCAATCGCCCAGATCTCAACAAATACCCGCTGACGATGGACCAGCCCATGTTGTGGGAGCAGTCCATTCATCACTTTGATCTGTTGCGCTACGTCTATGGTGTCGAGCCGGTGTTGGTTCATGCACACACATGGAACCCGCCATGGAGTATGTACGCCAGCGACGCCAATGTCGCCGCACTGTTTATTTTCGAGGGTGGGCTGTCCGTCAACTATCAGGGGACGTGGCAGAGCAACTGGCAGCAACCCCACTTCGAATGGCGGACGGAGTGCACCGAGGGTGTCATTTTGCAAAAGGCGCAATTTGGCGACCTGCACTACGCCCGCCAGGCCGATGACACGCTTACCACACTGGACTTACCAACCCACGAGCGGTGGGTCAGCGAAACAGTGGGGCTGCTAGACGCCTTCCTGGACACACTGCTTGAGGGCGCACCCTTGCAGTGCAGCGGCGAAGACCACCTGCGATCGCTGGCAATGTTGGAAGCGTGCATTGCATCTGGCAAAGAAGGCCGCGCCGTACAAATGGAAAGCATTCTACAGCGCATCGCGCGCTCGTAGTTATTGCCTAGTGTTTAACTTAGCGTAGAGGGGAGTTCGCGATTCACGATAGCTGTACGCACACACAATCCGTTATTTTGCTGATTGATGAGGAGAGAGTACACCATGCTTAAGATTCTTCGCGCAGTCGCCCTGGTCGCGATTTTGGCGCTGGCCCTGGTTGTAAACGCGCAACCCGGTCCCGATGAAACCACCCTGGTTATCGCGCAGAGTGTGGACACAGATGGCTGGGAGCCGTCGGAAGTCAACTCGCGCGCCGAAGCGAATATTTTCGGTCACATCTTCGGAACCCTGTATCAAATTACCGAAACCGGTGAAATTCTGCCTTACCTCGCGAGTTATGTTCGCCTGTAAACCGAGGGTGCCAGTGTCGTCTTCACGCTCAACGAGGGCCTGACCTGCCACGACGGTGAGGCCCTCACGGCTGAGGACGTGGCCTTCACGTTCAACCGTGCCGCCGATGATGAGAACGCTTTTACAGGTAACACCGCCGGTTTCGTGTTCGACTCCATCGACTTCCAGAATGCTGAGGCCCTCAGCGAGCTTGAAGTTGCCATCAACGTCGGTCGCTTCCAGTCCATCAACCTGGGTCTCATCTCCGAGGTGTACATCCACTGTATGGATAGCTACGCAGCGATGAGCCTCGAAGAAGCTGCCAACATGCCGATCGGCAGTGGCCCGTACGAGTTTGTCGAATGGGTGCCGGATAGCCACACGACCCTACAGGCCGTCGAAGGCTTCGACCTGCGTCCGCAGGGTTTCGAGACGCTCGTCTGGCGCGTCATTCCTGAAAACTCCACCCGCGCTGCCGAGCTGATCGCCGGGAATGTGGACATCATTGCAAACGTGGTGCCCGACCAGCAGGAAGCTGTCAACAACAGCGGTACCGCTACGGTGAAGGGTGTCCAGGGGACGCGTCGTATGTACGTGGGCTACAATATGACTGGCTTCTTCGAGGGTGAGGGTGCTGAGGCCATTATGAACACCGACGTGCGTGTGGCGCTGCAATACGCTGTCGACGTGCCGACGATCTGCTCCGCCTTGCTCGGTATCGAGTGTGAGCGTGCCAGCAGCATGGTGAACCCGCCGAACAACAACCCGAACCTTGAGCCGTATCCGTATGACCCGGCGACCGCCGAAATGCTTCTCGATGAAGCTGGTTACCCACGTGGTGAGGATGGCGTGCGCTTCGAGATTACCTTCATGGCTGGTGCTGGCCGCTACCTCAACGATGTGAACGTGGTCCAGGCCATCGGCCAGTACCTAACGGATGTGGGTGTTCAAACCAACGTCGACATCCAGGACTGGAGCGCTGAGTTCGTACCTGCGCTTCGCGCTCACGAAGTTGGGCCGCTGTACTTCGTCGGTACGGGTGGCGGTACCTGGAATGCCCAGTACGACATGGCGGACATCAGCTCGCCGACCGGTGCCACCAACTACACCGAGTGGAGCAACCCCGAGTGGTTTGCCCTGCGCGAAACCCTCGCCAACCCTGAGTTGACGGAAGAGGAAACGCAGGACATCGTCAACGAGATGCTCGAGGTCATGTACAATGACCCGCCGTGGCTCTTCCTTTACTTCCAGCCAGATTTCTACGGTGTATCCAACCGTGTGAACTGGGAACCGCGTCGCGACGAGAAGATCGTCGTCTACGGTGCCACCCTGGCCGAGTAGTCGACCGATTCCATAACGATTTCTTCCCAGGGGTGGCGTTCGTGCTACCCCTGGCCTCTGTTCGACAGTATTCACGAGTGGGTTTATGGGTAACTATGTTGTGCGGCGGCTCTTGCAGTCGATTATCGTTATTTGGGGGGTGACCCTGCTCTCATTCATCACGCTGCACCTGGCCGGTGATCCCACCTATCTGTACGTCAGTGAGCGTGCTACCGAAGAAGAAGTGGCGGAAATGCGCGCGCGCCTGGGCTTCGACAAGCCGCTACACGTGCAGTATTTCACGTATGTGGGGCGCCTCGTGCGTGGCGATTTTGGGTTTTCGCTGAAGGCACGCCGCCCGGCGATGGAGGTGGTGATGGAACGCCTACCCGCCACCTTAGAACTTACTATCTTTGCGATGATCCTCTCGATTGCAGTGGGTGTGCCCATTGGCATCCTCGCGGCGACGAAACGGGGCACGCCCTGGGATGGCGGGTTGATGCTATTTGCACTGTTGGGGCAGTCGATGCCGAATTTCTGGCTGGGCATCATGTTGATTATGTATTTGGGCCTCAACGTCCAGTGGATACCCATCAGCGGGCATGTGCCGATCATCACCCCGTTGGTCGAAGGGGACATGGCAACCTTCGCCGAAAACCTGCCGCGTGCGGTACGTTTCTTGTTGCTGCCCGGTATCACGGTGTCGCTTTTTTCGCTGTCGCGAAATGCACGCCTCACCCGCTCGGCGATGTTGGAAGTGCTTTCGCTGGACTTCGTCCGTACTGCCCGTGCGAAGGGCCTCGGCGAACGCATCGTGATTTTGGGCCACGCTTTCCGCAATGCGCTTATCCCCGTGGTGACGGTCATCGGCTTGCAGTTTGGCTTTTTGCTCAGCGGCGTCGTCGTCACCGAGACGGTGTTTAGCTGGCCGGGGGTGGGGCGGCTAGTGTTCAACAGCATTAACCAGCGCGATATACCCGTGGTGCAGGCGGCTGTGGTGCTGTTCTCGTTTTTGTTTGTTGGCCTCAACCTCCTCGTCGACCTCCTATACGTACGCCTAGACCCCCGAGTCCGCTACGATTAAGGCAACCCACCACCATGACGAACCCGCAAGCGCTTTCCACACAGGCCCCGACGCAGGCTCCACAGCTTGAAGCCGCTAACCCGCTGATGCCATTCTGGTTCCAGCGGATGCTGCGCGCTGGCTGGCCGGTGCTCGCCGCATTTATTTTGATCGTGTTTACGATTGTCGCCTTCGTGGGGCCACAACTCGCCCCGAAGGATCCTCAACGCCAAAATTTGACGCTGCGCCTACTGGCCCCGCTACAGGTCGATGAGCAAACGGGTGCAGTCGAATATATATTGGGGACCGATGCGCTGGGCCGTGATGTGCTTAGCCGGTTGTTGTTCGGTGCGCGTATCTCGTTGATGGTGGGTGTTTCGGCGGTGATTATCGGTGGCATCACCGGGACGATACTTGGCCTGGCGAGCGGGTTTTTCGGTGGCTATGTCGATGACATCATCATGCGTATCGCCGATATTCAACTGGCGTTCCCATTTATTTTGCTGGCGATTATGGTGCTAGTGGTGTTGGGGCAGGGCGTGCTGAATGTCGTGCTGGTGTTGGGCATCGGGCAGTGGGTCATCTACGCGCGGATTGCGCGCGGCGAGACGATTTCGCAGCGCGAGAAGGAATACGTCGAGGCAGCGCGCAGCAGCGGGATGCGCCCTTGGGGGATAATTTTTATCCACATTTTGCCGAACATCTTTGCGCCTATTCTCGTCATCGCGACGTTTAACGTCGCGAGTGTCATCCTCGCCGAGGCGGCGCTGTCGTTTTTGGGCCTCGGCGTGCCGCCCGATGTGCCGACTTGGGGTGGTATGCTCGCGGAAAGCCGCGATCAGTTGCTGGGCGGTAAATGGTGGCTGGCGCTTTACCCCGGCCTCGCGATTATGTTCACGGTGCTGTCGCTAAACATTCTGGGCGACTGGTTGCGCGACATCTTAGACCCGCGCCTGCGCGGCGAAGAATAACCTTACCTATTCTCACAACAATTGAGGATTTTATGACCGAAGAAACCTTTGCTGGCATTCAAATCGGCGCGATCAGCTTTATCGACGAGGGGGTCGACGACGTGCTGGATCTTCTCCAAGAGAAGGCTGGTATCAACGCGCTGATGATCTCAGCACTCTCGTGGAGCCGGGGCAACGCGGGCCGCGCGTTGTTCGGCTTCCCCGACCACGGTGTGCAAGAACCCGATAACTTAAAGGGCGGCGGCTTCTACAAGCCAGACCCCGATTACTACGCCGCGACATTCCACAAGCAGTTCGATGCGCCGGACCCGCTCTATGAGGGTTTCGATACACTGGCGGACGTCATCCCCGCTGCGAAGGCGCGTGGGATGAAGGTGTACCCCTACTACTGCGAGACCAGCAGTAGCGGCATTCGCAGTACATGGCAACCGGGCTTCCCGCACTTTTTAGACCGCGATCATTTTGGGCGTATGGCTACACGGCCATCGATGCTGAACCCGCACTATAAAACGTGGTGGTACAGTGTCATCGAAGACTGGTTCCAGAACCACGACATCAGCGGATTGCTGTGGGGCGTGGAGCGTCAAAGCCCGCTGATGGACATCCTGCGCGGCGACACGTCGACCGGGTTCGACCAGTACTACCGTGCTGAAGCGCGCGCGCGCGTTCCCCGCGGACGAGGTGGAGCCACGCCCGGCGATCGTCGACCCCGGCGGAGGGCATGAGGCCGAGACCCCCGCGCCAGAACGGCTCCGCCCAGGCGTAGCGCTCGCGCGCCTCGCCGGCGATCGCTTCCATGTCATC
>CAYSVE010000318.1:0-6934 GCA_964434365.1 uncultured Anaerolineaceae bacterium
GCAAGCACTTTGGCGCGCCCTGCTAGTGCTTTTAATCGTCGCTGCGCGTATCCTTGGAGCAACAAGCATAAACGCAGAGGAGACACACCGTGAAGTCCATCGTCATCACAGGTTCTAGCTCCGGTATCGGCAAGGCTACCGCCAAGTACTTCGCCGAAAAGGGTTGGAAGGTTGCTGCAACCATGCGCAAGCCTGAAAACGAAACCGAACTCACTGAGGTCGAGAACGTCAGCATCTATCGACTGGATGTAACCGATAACGCGTCCATCGCCGCCGCCGCCGAACAAATCATCGCAGACTTTGGCACAGTCGACGTTGTACTGAACAACGCCGGGTACGGCCTTGCAGGGCCTTTTGAGGCGGCTACGCCAGAGCAAATTCAGCGCCAGTTCGCCACCAACGTCTTCGGCCTCATGGAAGTCACACGGGCGTTTTTGCCTCACTTCCGCGAAAACCGCGCCGGGCTTTTCATGAATGTGTCATCCATCGGCGGGCTTATCACGTTCCCGTTCATCAGCCTGTACCACAGCACCAAGTGGGCCGTAGAGGGCTTTAGCGAGTCGCTTTCGTATGAACTGGCAAGCCTGGGCATCGACGTGAAGATCATCGAGCCGGGCGGTGTAGCGACAGACTTCGGCGGGCGTTCGATGGATATGGCGCTGCCGCAAAACACCGAGGACTACAACGACGACATGGCCAAGATGCAGGCCGCGATGGGCGCAATGGTCGGCGGCAGCACAGCGGAATACCTTGCGGAGCAAATCTACGAAGCCGCCACCGACGACAAGCAGCAACTGCGCTACCTCATCGGCGACGACGCCGAGCAGATTTACGGGTTGCGCACCGCCAACGGCGACGACGCGTTTGTAGCCACCATGACACAGCAGATGCTATCTTAGTAGGTAGAATAACTATCGAAAACACCTCTCACCCGTCGCGAGCTAACGAGGAGTTGTCATCATGAGTCAAAACTGGACCGCCGCCGACATCCCGGACCTCACCGGCAAAGTCATCGTTGTCACCGGGGCCAACAGCGGCCTCGGCCTGGAAAGCGCCCGCGTGTTTGCGCAAAAGGGTGCGATCGTCGTCATGGCTGTGCGCAACCTGGAAAAAGGTGAGGCCGCCAAGGCGGACATCCTCAATACCGCCCCAAATGCCACGCTGGACGTAATGCGCATCGACAATGCGGACCTGGCCTCCGTGCGCGAGTTTGCCGAGGCGTTCAAGGCTAAGTACGACCGCCTGGACGTGCTGATGAACAACGCGGGCATCATGGCGATCCCTCGTCAGGAGACGAAGGACGGCTTCGAGATGCAGCTTGGGGTGAACCACCTTGCGCACTTCGCACTTACGGGCCTGCTCCTCGACGTTATCGTGAAGACCCCTGGCGCGCGTGTACACAATGTGAGCAGCAGCGCCAACTACATGGGTAGCATCAACTTCGATGACGTGATGCTGGAAAACGACTACAGCCGCTGGGGCGCATACTACCAGAGCAAGCTGGCGAATGTGTTCTTCAGCTACGAGCTGAACAAGCGCCTGCAAGCCGCCGGGTTCGATACCATCTCGAACTCCTCGCATCCCGGTTTGGTGATCGGCAACTTACAAGCCAATAGCGTCGCTCAATCGGAAACACCGCTGGAAGCATTCTTCTACCGAGTCGTAGAGCCGCTGATGGCCCAGGACATCAGCATGGGCATTTTGCCACAGCTTTACGGCTCTGTCGCAGAGGATGCCAAGGGCGGCGTCTTCTACGGACCACGTACGTTCAACTTGCGCGGCTACCCGGCCCAAAAGAAGGCCAACGACGCCGCGAATGATGCGGCTGCGCTCAAGCGCTTCTGGGAGATGTCGGTAGAACTCACGGGCGTCACCTACGACCTGCTGGATCGGCAGACAGCGTAAGGAACAAGTCCTCGAAGGTATAGACATAAGGGCGGCCATCACACCCTTGCCACAGATGAGCTGCCCTTGCAACAAGGAGGTAACGCATGGGGCGCAGGTACGTTTTCGATACCAGTTGGCAGGTCATGCTGAAGGATATGGGTGTATCGCCGCAGGATGTCCTGCGCCATGCACAACTACCGCTGGACCTGTTTAGCCAGAAGTCGCCGACCCTTACGGCAGATGAATACATTAGGGTATGGGAGGGCCTCTCGACCATCTTTCGGGACGAGCCAACCTTCCCACTGCGCTTCGCCGAGGCTATGTCCGTCGAGTCGTTTAGCCCGCCGATATTCGCGTGCTTTTGCAGCGCCAACCTCAACGTCGCGGCCAATCGGCTCTCGTACTACAAGCCAATTGTGGGGCCGCTACAGCTGGATGTCACACAAATCCCTGATGGCACGACAATTGCCCTAAGTGGCCTGCCGGAAAACGCACCACCACCGCCGTCCATCATCGCAATGGAACTCGTATTCTGGGTTCACATTGCGCGATTGGCAACGCGCGAGCACATCGTGCCGAAAGCCGTTCACGCTACGATCCACATTCCACAGGTGGTAGCCTACGAAGTCTACTTTGGCACCCACGTCTCGCGCGACACCTTCAACGGGGTGACCTTTACCGCAGAGGACGCTGCAAGGCCCTTCCTCACAGCCAGTGATTCGATGTGGTCGATCTTCGAGCCACAGCTCAACAAGCGAATGCAGGATTTAGACCGCGAGGCGACCTTCCGTGACAGGGTGCGTGCCTGCCTGATCGAAATCCTTGCCAGCGGCGAGTATTCGATGGCGGATGTCGCGAGTCGGTTAGCGGTGAGCACACGCACGCTTCAGCGCCGCCTGAAGGAAGAGGGCACGACCTTCCAGGCAGAACTCGATGGCTTGCGCGAGGAACTCGCCCGCACCTACTTATCGCGCTCGGACTACACCAGCGGCCAAATCGCCTTCCTGCTGGGCTACGAAGACCCGAATTCTTTCTATAGGGCCTTTCGCTCGTGGACAGGCGAAACACCTGAGGTCGTACGGGCGAGTGCTAACCTCAACTAGCGAACGGTTTTTCAACTGAGTGCTTGCGCAAAGTCGGCGATGAGATCGTCGGGGTTTTCGAGTCCAATCGAAACGCGCAGGAGATTGGCCGGTGTCGTCGAATTCTCCTCGATGGACGCGCGGTGCTCGATGAGGCTGTGCGTACCCCCGAAGCTCGTGGCGCTGGTGAACAGCTTGAGCTTGCGCACCACATCGATGGCCTCAGTGCGCCCGCCGTCGACCAGTATCGACATCAGGCCACTACCTACACGCATCTGGCGTGTTGCGAGATCGTATTGCGGGTGGCTGGGATGATGCGGATACAGCATCCGCTCGATTTTTGGGTGCTCCCCGAGAAATTGCGCGACTTTGTGTGCGTTGTCGCTGTGGGCACGCATCCGATACGGTAGTGTTTGAATACCACGCAATGTGAGCCAACAGTTCATCGGCGAGAGTACTGCCCCACCGATTTTCACGATACGATTCACACGGTCGGCATACTCAGTTTGTTCCTTAAAGACGATCACACCTCCCAGTACATCGTGGTGGCCTGCGATGTACTTCGTGAGCGCACTCACAACAATATCGGCACCAAGGTCGATCGGATTTTGCGCAATAGGCGTCGCGACGCTGTTGTCGACCAGCAGCATCGCGCCGTTTTCGTGGGCAATATCGGCAGTCGCCTGGATGTCCGCCAGCCGTATCATGGGATTAGTGGGCGATTCGAAGATGACGAGCCTCGTCTGGGGGCGCATCGCTGCTTTGACCTCATCGAGGTTGCTCATATCGACGTATGTTGTTTCAAGGCACCATGGCGCAAAAAATTCGTTGAGTTGCACGCGGATGCCGAAATACATATCGCTGCTGGAGACGATGTGGTCGCCCGGGCGCAAGGCCTGGAAGATCGTCATCATAGCGGAGGAGCCGCTGGGGGTCGCATGGGCGAACGCACCATGTTCGAGTTTGGCCATGGTTTGCTCAAGGGCTGCTCGGTTGGGGTTTTGGTTGCGCGTATAGATCAGTTCGTCGTCAGCGTGCGGTTCCCCCGTCGCTTCGTACGCGAAGGTTGTTGTGAGTATGATCGGCGAAATCACGGCACCGGTCGTTGGATCGACCGCTGTGTTGTGAACCGCTGTTGTTTCGGTCTCGTGCGTCATGCTATCGGTGGCCTTTTTTTATAATAGATATAATAGATGCATTCTCGGAAGTTCGGTCAGGCACCGTTATACCTCACCGCACCACCCTTCGATAAGTCCACCGATGGCAGGCAATCTACCTACTTCCACCTAATCGACTCGACGCCGTTCGCCACATTTGAAAGCGCGAAACGTTATACAATTTTGTAGCAACTGCTTTGTGCAGATCACAGTGCTTTAGATTTGCTAATAAGGTCATCTGTGGAGAACTCGCATTGGGTTCTCCACAGTATGTGGGTTTACATCGTAGCGTGACTCACAGCGGCAATCTGTTGAAGTTCGAGGCTGGCGCTGAGCTGGATTGCTAACGAACGGCGCTGATCGCGCACGATGTGTTGGACAGTTGCGCCCTCAACCAAATTTGCCACAGCCTCCGCCGCTTGCTGGTAGGCGCTATGAGTGTTTGGATATGCTAAGTGGTCGATCAGTTCGACCTGAAAGCCATCGGAGATAGGTTGTGTGTCGACAGTTTCTTCTGCGGCGAGCGCAACAACCGCCGCGGCTGCTCGGCAAAGGGCGGTCTGTATGGCATCCGCCAACGTCTGTTCTTCGACTTCTTTATAGATGTACTTGATGCCCGGTTCATCGTCGCTCGTGTCGTAAACGTAGTCGCCGTCGTGGGCAATGAGCAGGATAAGCGGGCCGTTCGGCACGTGGGCGTAATTCGCCACATCGATGAGTAGCCCCTCGACAGTATGCTCCTGAATCCAGCGCTGGAAAATAGGCACCAGTTGCTCTGGTTGGGGTGGATTAGTGACTAGGAATTTAACGCTCAGTCGCTTTGGTACAGACATTTTTACTACCTCTCGGTCGAATTTGTTTTCAAGCTGGAGTCATTGTCTAATATTCGGGCGAGGCATGGCCTCGCCCCCACGTGGCGCTACTACTGAAATTGACCGATGATGCTCCGGTCACCGAATGCTTAGCTTGTTATCACACCGTTGATGCGCGCCTCGGCGGCGTGTGTTGCCTCGATGAACAACTGCGCCTCCTCGATGAGACGGTGGGCATCATCCTCATTGGGTTGTGCCGGCGGGTTTGCATGGCGGTTCAGCAGGTAGCGCCCGAACTTGCCCTTCGCGTAGCGGTCGAAGAACAGTTCTGTATCATAGAAGCGGGTGCGGAACTGCTTCACGATAGTATCGGGGTCGTTACCAACGTCGAGGTACCGCGTAAGCACCAGCGATCGTGCCGCCTGTACCATCGCACTGTACGCCTTGGCATCGGCGGTTGTGTAATCCTCCTCATCCAGCGCGATGAGCGCCTCAAAGTGGTCGCTCTCGGCCTGTGCAATTTGCATGCTAAACAGCGACACAACTTCACCAGCGCACTCGCCCACGCCAATGTCCTGGATACTGTATTCGCGGCTGTCTCCCCAGTCTGTAAAGTAGGCTGCGTTTTCGTCATACTCTGGGATACGCGTGAACGGATCGATCATCGCCTTGACTTCTTTTTTGCCAAGCCGCGCGATATACGTTTGGAAGTTCTCGCCATGGGCGCGTTCATCCACATAACGATGGACGATGCTATCGAGCACGTCGGGGATGGCCTTCGCCGGGACGGCCCCAACCGCGAGGCCGTAGCTGCCTGCGTTTTTCTGCCACATACCACCCAAAATCACCTGGAAGTGTGGCACCTTGTGGTTCCCTTTACGGCGGCTGTTACCGAAGAAACCTATATCGGCGATGTGGTGTTGACCGCAGGAGTTAAAGCACCCGCTTACCTTGATTTTTAGTTCCTTGATGGCCTCTGGCACCTCATCGATTTTTGTGAGCAGGCGTGTGCGGAGTTCACCGGTAATGCCGCGCGAGGAGGCGATGCCCAGCTTGCAGGTATCGGTGCCGGGGCAGGTGGTGATATCTACAATGGTGCCTGCGTTGGGTGCAGCAAGGCCGACAGCATCGAGGTCGCGATACAAATCGGGCAGGTCTGCCTCGGAGACCCATCGCAGCACGACATTCTGCTCGACCGTCGTACGCACGTGGTCACCCACATACTTGCGGGCGATGTCCGCCAGTTGGAACATCTGCGTGCTGGTAATGTCACCCAACGGCAAGTTCAGCGTGACAACGACATAACCCGGTTGGCGCTGTTTGTAGAGGTTCGTGGCGTACCAATTGTGGAAGCCTTCCGGCAACGGAGTACCGTTGAGCACGATGCCCTGCTTGAGCGGCTCTTCCTCGGCATCGTCGATTTCGTCGAGATACGCGGTCCAGCGGCCATCTTGCGGCAAATTCTCGTACTCCTCCAAGACAACACGCCGAAATTCCTCAATGCCCATCTTCGCGACGAGGAACTTCACGCGGGCACGATTCCGGTTTTGCTTTTCGCCGAGGCGGGCAAATACGCGGCATGTCGCCTGCGCCAGCGGTAGAATCTCGTCCTCCGGTGTGAACTCGCTCAGTAGCTTGGCCTGATGTGGCACCGTACCAAGGCCACCGCCGACCCACATCTCGAAGCCACGCACCGTTTCACCGTCGATTTCGCGCGTTTTCGCCACGAAACCGAGGTCGTGCATCTTCACAAGGCCGCAGGCGTTGCCCTCGCAGCCGCTAAACGCAATTTTAAACTTCCGACCAAAGTCCTGCACATCGTCGTGGCCCAACAGATAAAAGGCCAGCGCCCTGCTGTAAGGCGTCACATCGAAGGCCTGGTCGCGGCACACACCAGCAATCGGGCAAGCTGTGATATTGCGTACGGAATTACCACAGGCCTCACGCGTGGTGATGCCCACCGCCGCGAGGCGGCGCATCAGGTCCGGCGTATCGT
>CAYSVE010000319.1:0-6921 GCA_964434365.1 uncultured Anaerolineaceae bacterium
TATCACATAGTGCTCATGTAAATCAGTGTGGGCAGGGGAATGCTAACCCCTGCCCACTAAACCAAGACGTGTTTGACATTAGGCTTTTACCTTCGTCTTCTCTACCTGCTTTGCGAGCGCTTCAGCCATCGCTTCGTACAGCGGTGGCATCTGCCGATCCAGCTGCCTGCTAGCAATGGGCAACAACGGGCCGGTGAACGACTCCTGGATGATGACACGGGTGCTATTTTCGGACAGCGGCACAAGGTTAACGCTAAACACCGGGGTGAGCAGGTTTAGCGGCACATGGTCTTCCCACTCGAACTGGTGGGGCTTGTCGGCCACCTTCACCGTCGCGCGCAGTGGGATGGGCAGGAACGAAGTGCTCACCTTGAGGCTACCGCCCATCCTTAAGTTGCCCTGCACGCTCGTCAGCAGCGGGTTCCAAGATGGGTACGCGGCGAAGTCCGTCACCACATCCCACACCTGCTCCGCCGGAGCGTCGATATCTACCCGTGCGCTGTAAACCTGTTGCCGGGCATCGTCAGACCCGATGATTTCATCGACTCGGCGGCGTAGGCCGCGCAGGTTACCGACCATGATGCCCGTGATGAAGCTGGCATTCGCAGCATTGACCGTGCTTGGGTCTACCAGGCTAGAAATGAACGGTGAGTCGCCAATGATGACGAACACAACGTACAAGAGCAAAATCACAGCGCCGGTGAAGTCCAGCCTGGGGACGATGCGCCCGTGGTCATCATCCCACCCGAGTTGCGTTGTGCGGTGGAACACCGTGTTTCCGATCAACACCCCAAGGGCAAGCGCGCCAATGGTGCCAAGTAGTAGCGCACCCTGGAAGATAACGTGGTACAGGGCAGCCAGCGCCGTAACGACCATGACAAGCGTGAAGAACTGCTCACGCCGTGTGAGGCTGGTAGGGATCGGGTTATGAGCGACGGTACCCGGCACGGTGTAGCCCTGGTCGTAGGCCTCGGTGGTGGGGAAGGCGATCTCCTCTGGAGATGTGCCGTGCGTCTCCATCACCTCGAGGAGCCGGTTGTGCAGCCGACGGCGTTCTTCGGCGTACGCTGGCTTGAAGTTCGTCGGATGTGCGAGATTGGTCGACTCGAGCGGGTCGTTCTTGAGATCGTACATCTCGTATTCAACCGGGTTGCCCTTGAACGGGTCGTAGTAGACAGCGTACTTCCAGTCTTTCTCCACAATAGCGCGGATGCAATTGGCCGCGTCCACCGGGAATGCGTCGTCTTCGTAGGTGAAGTGGACGTAATCCTGAACTTCAGCTGAGGGGTCTTCCAGAATTGGTGTCAGGTCGTGCCCGCGGAAGTTGAAGCGCTCCGTGTTGGGCACGTCGCCAATCGACGCTAGCGTTGGCAGAATATCAATCAAGCACCCGTACGACTCTGTCGTCTGCGGTTCGGGGAAGAGCTTGGGATTGGAGAAGATGAGAGGGACGTTGAGCGTTTCGCGGTAGGCATTGTAGAACTTCTGGCGTAACGCGCCGTGGGCCATGGCCAACTCGCCGTGGTCGGCAGTGCGAATGATGAGGGTGTCCTCGGTCAGGCCGTTCGCGTCGAGTGCATCGAGCACCTTGTTAATTTGCTTGTCAACTTCGCGGCATAGGTAGGCATAAAACCGGGCGTAGGTGCGCTGGCGCTCGCGGGTACGAACGTGCCCTGTGACGATGGATGCGAGGCGTTTAACCTGCCCATGAACGGTGGGCTTTTGCGAAATGTCTTCATCTACCGTTGGCGGTAGGTCAATCGGTAGGTCCACGAAGTCCTCGAGATTGTAGCCGCCCTGTTCGTACATCGGTTTGCGGGCGGCAATCCCCTGTACACCACGCCCCGGGTACGCCTGGACGTCGTGCGGGTTTACCAGGCCAACCAGCAGGCAGAAGGGCTTGTCGCCCTTGTAGTTGTTGATGAAATGAACTGCGCTCGCCCGGAATTGCTCATCTTCGGGCATGTGGTGGCCGGCGGCGGTGCCTGTGCCGTCGACGAAACGCCCGTCGTTGTTGATGTCGCCGCCCCCAAAGTCACTCAGGCCCATCGGGTCACTCATGTCCGGCGGGTTCCACTCATGGAAGCCGTAGCGCTCCTGCATGAAGGGCACGTCTGCTTCTGACCAGTACATGCGCTCTTCTTCGTTGTTCCATTCGACGGGACGCGAGAGGTGGAACTTGCCCTTCATCACCACATGGTAGCCGGCCTCGGCCATCACAGTGGCTATATTAGGCAAGTTGGGTGACAGTTGTTCCGTGCGGTTTTTTGCTTTGTCCTCCGGGTCATCGCAGAAGACAAGGTTCTTGACGCGGTGCTGTGCCGGGTACAAACCCGTCATCAGCGTGGCGCGGCTGGGGGTACAGGCAGCCGTGTTGCAGTGCGCGTTGCGGAAGGCGAGGCCATTGTCCATCAGGCGCTTGCGAGCCTTCAGGTTTTCCTCCGCCCAACCTTCGGGCCAGTGCATCACCTCGCGTTCCTGGTCTGTAAAAATGATGACGATATTGGGTTTCTTCTCGAAGTTCTTCAGTGTCACTTGTGTACTACCTCTCTATTTCTGTCACCTATTTAGTCTGGGCGGTGACTTGGTAAGCATGGTGTGCCGCACAGTCGGCGGTGTAGATACCTGTGTCATCGGGCCTGGTTTATATGGTTGATGTATCGCCACATTTACAGGCTAGTAGATTACCGGTACAACGCTTATTGCTGGAAAACCAGGGCAACCGCAGACGGTAGCGCCAAGTTCAACGATTGGTGATGGCATCCAGATTGCCACTGATGAAAGCGGGGATTCGGCTCACGATTCGCAACCCGAACACGACGAGCACTGACCGAATTTAGGTGATTTTGTCTGGCACCACACACCTTCCTCAGTCGTTATTCGCTCATGATAGCATCTAACTAGACGACGCAAATTAGCACAGTTTTTAAGTTTAGTTGAATGCAATGCTTGGTTCCTAACATGGAGGAGGCTATCCTTGTGAAGTAACAGTGTCAAGAAGTTGCTCGCACGTTGGCGCAATGTGACCTTAAGTTGTCGTCTTATGACCCCCGAGCCACGGCAGAAGGACATATGATTGACTGGGGTATAAATTTTGTGCGATCGCTCGATTGATCAGGGGAGAACTCAATTTGAAAACAAACATCAACAACACAGACTATACGTTCGAGGAACACATACCCGAAGCCGCCGTCGACTTGATCCGCCATGGGTGTGGGTTGAAGGGCACCAAGCAAGTTTGCGGGTCGGGCGTGTGTGGCGCCTGTACGGTATTGGTCGACGGCACGCCGATGGTGAGCTGTTTGCTACCGGCCCATCATCTAGAGGGCAAGCAAGTCCAGACCATCGAGTCGTTCAGCGGCGAGAACCTGCACCCCGTCCAGCGGGCATTGATGGCCCATGACGGGTTGCAGTGCGGCTACTGCACACCGGGCTTCGCCATCGAAGGAATCGCATTTTACGAGCGTTGGCGCGCCGAGCATGGTACCGAACGGCCAAGCCGCGACGAAGTTGCCGAAGCGCTGGCGGGGCACCTGTGCCGCTGTGGGGCCTACGCGGGCATCTACGACGCGATGCAGGCCGCGTGTGCTGGTGAATTCGACGGCGCAGATTACACGCCACAGCGCGTGGACGCCCTCGAGAAGGTCACCGGGCAGGCGGAATACACCACCGATGTGCAACTGGAAGGCCAGCTTGTCGGCAAGATTTTGCGCTCGCCGCACCCGCACGCACGCATCAAGAGCATCGACCTCTCCGAAGCGGCTGCTATGGAGGGCGTGGAGGCCACGGCCGCCCTGCCGAACCGCAACCTGATCGTGCGTTACGTTGGCCAGCCCTTCGCCGCGGTCGCCGCTGTGGACGAAGCCACCGCACTGGCCGCACTGGCCGCCATCAAAGTGGAGTACGAAATCCTCCCGCACGCGATCGGCATCGACGCCGCGCTGGCAGACGACGCGCCAGACATCTGGGGTAGCCAACGCCGCAACGCACCGACAGCCGCCGAAGGCCCGACCCTGCCCGGCTCGTGGGATAAAAACCTGCGCACGGGCCGCATGAATATGGGCGGCCTGAACCCCGGTCGTGCCCGCAATGTTGTGGACAACCTGAAAAAAGAGGGCAAGCCGGTCTTTACACAGACTTACGTCAACGGCATGCAGAGCCACACCTCGCTGGAGCCGCACTGCGCGGTGGCCCACTGGGATGAAAACGATCATCTGACAGTGTATGCCTCCACCCAGTCGCTCAGTGAGATGCGGCACTTCATTGCCGATCGCTTCGACATACCCGATGAGAAGGTGACGGTGATTGCGCACCATATCGGTGGTGGTTTCGGCTCTAAGCTCTCCTTGTACAACGAGATGATTGCGGCTATTGGCCTCTCCCAACGCTGCCACAAGCCCGTTGCTATCATCCCAACCCGCCCAGAAGAGATGAACTACACGGGTATGCGCCCGGGTGGGCGGGTCGACATCACCATCGGTATGGATGAGAGCTACAACCTGGAAGCGATGGTTGTCCATGCCTACAGCAACAGCGGCGTTGCCATCAGCAACGTAACCGCGATGCTGGGTACGATGGGTTACACCGCTGGTGCGGCTGACCTTCAGGATTATGATGTGGTGACTAACCACGCCCCGGGCACGCCGTTTCGTGGGCCGGGTGGGCCGGGTCTACTGTGGTCAGTGGAGCAGTCCATCGACCAGATTTCCCACGACTACAACGTTGACCCGGTTGAGCTGCGCCGCAAGTGGACCGAGGCGGATGAGAAGCAGCTGCACGGGCTGTACGACTGGGTAGACGCGCACGAGACCTGGAAGAATCGTCCGAAAACGGGCTCCGAATCTGGGCGCTTCCGCCGGGGTGTTGGCATTTCCTTCGGTCACTGGCTGAACAACTATGACCCGCAAACGATCATCCGCATTTCTACATCGGAAAATGGCCTGCGTGTAGCCACAGCCACGCAGGACATTGGCAACGGTGTACGCACGACCCTCGCCACCAAGGCTGGTGAGGTCTTCGGTATTGCTCCGACGGATGTTCAGGTTGATGTTGGCCATACCGACTATCCGCACGGACCCTCCGCCAGCGGCAGCCGCACCACCGCTTCCATTGTTACGCCAACGCAAGAGGCTGCCATGCTGATGCGTGATCGTCTGTTCGGGCTTGCTGCGGAGTCGCTCGGCCTGGAAGGCGCAACGGCTGACGAAAAGGGTATTCATCACAATGGCGGCCTCATCTCGTGGCCCGAGGTGATGAAGCAGGTGCCGGTTCAGGTCGTGGATGTAAAGCGTGGGGCCAACCCGCAACTTGCACAGCGGGTGGGCTCGTTCATCATGGGTCGTATGGACATGGACCTGATGATCGGCTTCGGGCACTCCCACGCGGCGATTATGGCCGAGGTTGAGGTCGATACGCTGCTAGGTAAAACCATCGTCAAGCACGTGTGGCACCAGATGGACGTCGGTACCGTTTACATGCCAGAGATGGCACGCAGTGCAACCTATGGCGGCATCATTCAGGGTATCGGCTTCGCGCTGTACGAAGAAAAGATTCTGGACGCGCCACAAGGTCAACCGTTGACGACCAACCTGCAGGACTACCGCATCCCCGCCATCGGCGACATCCCCGAGATGACGGTAGACTTCCAGGATAGCGTGCTCGAGAGCGCCAAGGGCGGTGGTATCGGCCTCAGCGAGTTGTGCACGATCCCGGTTGCAGCCGCCGTGGCCAACGCCGTCTTCAATGCAACGGGCGTCCGCTGCGTCGAGAACCCGATCAAACCAGAACGCCTTGTGATGGCCCTCAGCGGCAACGGAGCAAACGCATGACCAACCTGAAAACAGCAACAACCCTGCAAGAAGCGCGTAACGCCGAGGGTGAATTTCTGGCGGGCGGCACGGATCTGTTGGATCGTCGCCGCCATCACGTAAGCAGTGGCAACATCGTCGACATCACCCGCATCGGTGGCTTCGGCGAGATCGAGCCACACGGCGATGGCTACCGCATCGGCGCCCAGGTCACCATCGACGCGACATCGCGCCATCAGGCGATGATCGACAATTACCCCGGCCTGGCAATCGCGTCTGGTGCGCTGGCCACCCCGCAAATCCGCTGGATGGGCACCATGGGTGGCGTGCTGCTGCAAACCTCGCGCTGCTGGTACTTCCGCCACGAAGCCTTTAGCTGCTACAAGAAGGGCGGCGATTCCTGCCCGTCCCGTGAGGGCGATCATCGCTTCGGGGTGGTGTTCGATACCAGCCCGTGCGTGTTCCCCCACCCCTCCACAGTGGGTATGGTGCTGATGAACTACGACGCTCAAGTCGAAATCAACGGTGAGCGCATCATGACGATGCAGGACCTCTACGGCGACGGCACCGACGGCACCCGAGAGCACACCCTCGCGCCGGATGACATCCTCACCCACATCATCCTACCGGCACCGGTGGCCGATGAACGGTCTGGCTATTTCCGCAGCATCAGCCGTGCCCGCGCAGAGTGGGCACTGGTCGAGGTCAACGTCCGGCTTGTGGTTGATGAAGCGAGCAACGAAATCACCTTTGCTCGCGTGGCAATGGGCGGGGTTGCACCGGTGCCGTTGCTGCTACCAAAGGTGGACGCGTATCTCGTTGGAAAGCCTGCCACTGATGAAACCTTTGCCGCGGCGGGGGAGATCGCCACGGAAGGCGCAAATCCGCTGCCGCAGACAGGTTACAAGGTCAAGCTCATCTCCGGTACGGTCTTCGACACACTGCAACGGGCATACAACCGCATCTGGGGTGGTGAAGGCTAGGTCATCTTCGTTTTCTTTGTGGGGCTTGGTTTCAATTTGCCCCCACCGCCCAGGGCATGGCACGCCATGCCCTGGGTTTGATGTACTCACTCAACCCACGCAACTTAGAGGTTACACATGCGAGATATTCT
>CAYSVE010000320.1:0-6913 GCA_964434365.1 uncultured Anaerolineaceae bacterium
GGTGCTTCTTCGCGTCGAAGATGGGTTGCCGCTGGCGCGGTGCGCCTTCCGTTTGGGCGAGGCAGGCATCCCCGGTGATGAAGAAAACGACGACCTCGCCGAGACGCTCAGCCGCTTCTTCGATGCAAACCCCGACATCGACCTTGCCACAGCGGATGCCGATGCTGTGCTCGACGCCGACACAGCCCTCGACGCTACTGAGAAAACGCGTATGCGCGAGGCTCTGCACAACATCCAGCGGGTGTACCGCCTCACCCACCACGAGCGCGAATTGCGGGCGCTCGTCGAAAACGGGTGGGCCAATGCGCTGACCATCGTGCGTGCCGGGCGGCAAGCCTTCCGCGATGCGACGCTGTTTTTAGCCGAAGGCCGGGCCGATGCTATCTACGACCGCGCCGATGCGATCCATACAGCGGTGATGTTGCGCCATCAACACCCCACACTCAACCCGGCGGCGGTGTCGATGAGAGGGCCGGAAGACCCCTGCGCCCCCGATGACTGCGATACGGTCTTCGGACCGGTGGCGTACCTCGATGACGCGTTCGACTGGCTCGGCGAGCAGATAATCGAAGACGACGGGCGTAACCTCCGCGATGCACTATTCGAGCGCAGGCCAGACCTCGCGCAGATCGAGGCAACCTGCGCGACCGTCAACGAAGCGGTATCGCTACACGACATCGCCGCCGAGGTGCTGGACGCAGCCGTGCCCGGTGCGTTCCGCGTGTACCCGTGGCAGCACCCCTACGACCCGGCATTGACCTTTATGCGTAAGGGTATGATACAACTCGGCACACAGCGCTGGCGGTTGATGCAGGCCTTTAGCGCAATGCCGAACGCCGACCTCGCGGTTGCGGCGGAAATGCTGGGCCTGAGCGGTGTCGAGCGCGACATTGTCATCGGTGAGCCGGTGTTGAAGTCTGCGCTGGATGCGGAGTACTGGTCACTTGCGGAGATGTGGGGCTTCCTGCCAGACGAAACCGAGTGGGCACGGGCATTAGCGCCGGTCCCGGCGATGCTGCGCCGCAGCGGCCTGAGCTACGAGGAACTGGTGGCGACACTCGCCCTGCGATACGTCAACCCCGATGGCAAAGTGGCGATCACTGGCGCACCGTGCGAAATCGATGACATGGGCCTGCGCTTCATCGATACGCCCTTCCTCGACCGGCTACACCGCTTCGTACGCCTGTGGCGCGCAACCGGCTACGATGCCTTTAGCCTGGACCGCGTAATCATCGCGCTGGCACCGCGCGACGAGAGCGGCGACCCGCTGCTCAACAACGACTTCCTATTGGCACTTTCACATGTGGAGCGGCTTCGGCTTGCCTTCGAGATACCCGTCGAAACGATCCTTGGGTGGTATCGCCCATTGGATACGCACGCTTACGCCCCCGGTGATGGACGGGTGATGCCCTCGGTGTTTCGCCAGCGGTTCCCGAACGTGCATGACGGCAGCTTGCTCGATCAACTCGATGCGTTGGCGGTGGCGCTCAACACCCCACGCGACCTGACGAGGCAACTTGTGTTGCGTGTGCCCCCCGGCGAAAACGATGCACGCCCCGCGAGTGTCGAAAACCTCAGCTTGATGTACCGGTTGCTGTCGCTCTCACGGGCCATGCACCTCTCGTTGGATGAACTTTACGCGCACATCGAACTGGCGGGGGTATCGCCGTTTGCGGGAGGGCCATCGGCGACGCTGCAATTCTACAACGAGGTCGTGGATGTGATAGCAAACTCCGGCTTCACGGTGGAGGAAACGCAACAGCTTTTGCAGGGCGGCGCAGCCGGTGTACTGGTGAGCGAATCCGAAGCGACGCGGACGATGGTCGCTGCGCGCACCACCACCAACCTCGATGGTTTACGCCTTGCCCTCACAGAATCGTTGCAGATTGCGCCAGGTTTCGTCGATGAACTGAGCATCTACGCCGAAGATGTGATGTCTGCGCTAACGAGCACCAACACATACGGGCAATTCCAGGCCGCGATTTTGCTTCACAAGGTGGCGGCGGTCATCAAACGCTGGCAACCAAGCCGTTTGGAGTTCACCTATTTGCTGGAAGCGGGGTTACTCGGCCTGCTGGGCGACAAATCCGACTCGGCGGCATGGTTGTCGTTGGCAGAGGCCTTCGCACACCCGATTTCTCGCCTGTTGATCACGGACATCCCCGCCGATGTTTCGCAGGCCGATTTCACATCGCAGGTACACCAACTCACAGGTTGGGAGCCAGCCGACCTCGTCGTGGTGGTGGATATGCTGGGCTTTACGGCAGCCGATGACGTGACCTTGCTGCGGCGGCTCGGGCGCGCGTTCGAGTGGTTGTCTGCCCTCAACACCTCGGCGACAAATGTGCGGGCGTGGGTTCAGCCGGAACTCATCGACGAAGATGCCCTTATCAACTTTGCGTTGCTACTCGGCGACGCGCTGCCAACTGTCGAGGCGACAGTGACGGCGGGACGCGTCGCCGCACAAAGTGCTGCCCTACAGGCCCGTTGGAATTTCGAGTCGACGGCAGAGTTGTCAGCGCAGCTGCTCATCGACGTGGAGGCCGATTACCCTACCACCCGCGCCGCGCATGCCATCGATGTTGTGACGCGCTTTGTGGACCGGTGGGCGAGCGGGTTGGAGCCAGGAGATGTTCGATGGATGGGCGATTTACCCGCCTACACCGATTGGGCCACAGCCCGGCAAGCGTTCTACTATCCTGAGAACGACCTGCTACCGGAAAAATCGCCCTTCTTCGAGGCACTGGAGATTGAGCTAGCGCAAGGTGAGGTCACACAGGCGGCTGCCGAGACAGCCTTCAGGGGTTACCTAAAAAAATTGGCTGGGGTGGCACGCTTGCAGATCGCTGGTATGTACCAAGATGGCGCATCGTTGGTTGTGGTAGGCCGCACACCGACTGCCCCGCACACCCACTACATCCGTCGCTGGGAGAACCATCGTTGGTCACCCTGGCAGCGCATCGATGCAGACATCCAGGGCGACCATGTGATACCTGTGGTCTACGATGGCAGGGTGCGCGTTTACTGGCCGGTTTTCAACGAAGTCGTGACCGGGCCCTTCAATGCGACCGAGACACACCTCATGCATGTAGGCAGCAAGCTGCTCGCGCTTAACCTAGAGCTAAGCCGCGCGGTCGTCTCGGCGGGCGAAGAGGTGACCGAGGCGGTCGTGAGCATTAACCGCACCCTGAAGGAAATGGCAACTGCGGTCGCGGGGGCATTCGAGTTCGAGGACCTTGCCGCTTCGCTGGATGACCTTGCGATTATGACGGAAAGCACCATTACCCACGACCCTGCCGAGATTAACAAACGGATCAAGGACCTACAGGCCGAGATCGATAGGCTCTTGGGCCACGGGCAGGGTGACATAGACATTCTGCCCCGCAAACAGGTCGAAATCCGTATGGCAGTAACCGAACTGCACAACGGTCGTTGGACCCCACCAAAACACGCCCCCGAGGCGATTCGCTTCGCAGACACAACCGGCAACAGCCTGGACAAACCGCGCCTCTTCAACTTCTCTGGCGAAGTCTTCGATGACGTGTTGCGCATCAGCGCGTTCATCAACAAGTTGACGACTGGCGTGATCAACAATCGACCTGTCGCGCATGGTGAAATCGTACCCATTGGCCACTTCAGGATAAATACCTGCGCCGCCACAATCGCCGCCGAAACGGCCATCCTCGATGCAACCGACCTTTTCGCCGACATTACTCGCGCAATCAGTGCAGATGAAAACCCGTACGCGGTACGCCTGATGAATGGTCACCCGGTAAGCCTGCACGACGACCCCAATTCGGCGCTGCACGGTCGCGTTCGCGAGGTATTCGACCCGGCCACGAATTACCGCCTCGTGGCTGCCCACACGGCAGCAGATGTCGTATCGGTCATGGCCCAACCGTTTTTCTACGCTGATGCGAATAACGTCGTGTTCATAAACGGTGAGGGGGGCATTCTCTTCGATCATGAGGGCGCGTGCGACCTGCTAAACGCGCTCGACCATGAGGGCATCGGGGGAGTGTTGCGCGGGCACGTGCAGGAAGATCTAGAATTCGAGCACACCGCGCCGAACGGTGTATACAACTGGGAAGTTTTCTACCACATCCCGCTGAGCATCGCCGCCAAGCTGACCGCCGAAGGCCACTACGCCGATGCCGAACGCTGGTTGCGCGGTGTGCTCGACACCACACAACGCTCAAACGGGGCTGCGTCCCCTACCCGGTACTGGCTGTTGCCCGCGCTACAAATCGCAAGTGCACCGCAAAGCGCCGAACTTGACACCTGGCGTCATTCGCCTTTCGATGCGAACAAACACCCGAACCGGTCCGCGCTTCAAAAAGCGGCATTGATGCACTACCTCGACTTACTCCTCGCGTGGAGCGATCAACTGACCCTGGGTGGCCACTCGGCGGCAGCCGCCCGCAAATTGTTGCTCGCGGCGCAATTGCTCGGGCATAAGCCAGTACAACGGACTGTTACGGAACGCAATGTAGACGGGGCACTCATCGAAGCCGAAAACACCATGCCGATGGGACATGGCGGTGGTAACGTGTGGCGGTCGCTCAGCCGCGCGGTGAACCGCGCCTTACCGCTCAACCCGCGCTTGACCGCCTACTGGGATGCCGTCGAAGTGCGGGTGAATCGGCTGCACGCCGCAGGCCGAACCGCGCCACCGCGTGACCTTGTACTCGCGACCACATCGGCGCTGCGGGCACCGTCCACCTTGCCAGAAACCCAGGCCATTGCCGCGCCGAACGTTGCGCTGTTGCCGTATCGCTTCCGAGTATTGGTCGGTCATGCGAAGGAACTCGCACAAGAGGTGAAGGCGTTGGGTGCGGTGCTTCGAGACGCACTGCAACGCCGCGATACCGAGATGCTCCTTGGCCTGCACACCGGCCACGCCACCGATTTGCGCGAGACGCTCCAACTTGCGCGCGAGGCCGAGGTAGAAGCGGCAGAAAACGACTTACGAGCACTCCATCGTGCGAGCGAGATGGCCGAAGCGCGCCGCGCCTACCACGCTGAAATCTCCGCGATGCGTCCGCCACAACAGCTTGCGCTCGCAGTTCAGGCAAATCGTGTGCGGGGGCAGGCGAGCGGCACAAATGGGCCAGCCGCGTTACCTGAGGTAGCACTCGGCCTCGGTTCGGCCTTTGGGCCGTCGCGGCGAGTAGCACAGGCCTTCGATGACGTGCAGGCCAACCACGAAAAGGCGTACTTCGATACGCAGATTCGCGCAGCAGAAGGACGACTGGCTACCGCTTTGGCGGAGTTGAGCGCACACAAGGCCCAACTGGAACAGTCTCAACAGGTCTCGGCGGCAATGAGCGCACGGTTCACCAGCTACGAGTTGTATCATTGGCTGGTCGCACAGGTGATGGGGCTGTACTTCCAGGCATACCAACTCGCCCACGACATCGCCAGCCGGGCAGAACTTGCCTACCAGTTCGAATTGGCGGCGCCTGCCCAATTCCTACAAATCGGTGCCTGGGAAGGTACACGCAAGGGATTGCTCGCCGGGGAGCGGCTTCTCCATAGCATCCAGCGGATGGAAACGGCATATCGCAGCGCGCATCAGCGCGAGTTCGAAATTACCCGTCATGTGGCTCTATCTGTCGTGGACCCGATTGCGCTGGTACGCTTCCGCGCAACGGGTGATTGTTTCGTTCAGCTGCCCGATGTCCTGTTCGACCTGGACCACCCCGGCCATTACCTGCGCCGCCTGAAGTCCGTTAGTGTGACGATACCATGCATTGCGGGGCCGTACACCAGCATCAGTGCGCGCCTCACACTGCTGGAAAACGCAGTGCGCATGTCACCGACGCCCGGCGACGACGCGCTGCAAACCTACGCGACCGGTACACAGTCAATTGTCACGAGCACGGCCCGCGATGATAGTGGGCAATTCGTGCTCGACTTCGGCGATGACCGCTATTTGCCGTTCGAAGGAGCCGGGGCCGAAAGTCACTGGCGATTGACGTTGCCGGGGCAGTTCCGCCAGTTCGACTACGAAACGATTGCCGATGTGGTGCTCACATTGCGCTATACCGCCCGCGACGGCGGCAGTGGCTACCGCACCGTGGTGGAGAGTAACCTGCACACGGAACTGAACACCATGCTGGAATCGCAGGCTGGCCTCCCACGGTTGTTCAGTCTGCGTGAGAACTTCCCCACCGCCTGGGAGACATTCCGCGCGAATAGCACCGCCGAAATCGCGATCACGCGCGAGCAACTGCCATTTATGGTGTACGACCGTAGTGTGCTCATCAACAGTGTGACGGTTATCGCGACGGCGAATAACGACGATGCCGGGCGCATCCGGCTGATACGCCCCGGCGGCACCGAAGAGCGTACCCAACCGCTTGTGTTCGACGCGGACCTGGGCGTGCACACCGCCACATGGACCTTCCGCGACGCATCACTGGGAACGTGGGAAATCATCCGCAATGGCCTGCTAGACCTCGATGATTTGCTCATTCTGTTCACGTATACGTTAGTCTAGCGTGGCAGAAATCGCATGATATAATCGCGCATCGCTTTCATCAAGGACAGTAAGTATGCAACCGATGCCGCAAACGTCGACCGACACAACCCAGGGCGAACCGCTGACACTCACGGTCACCATTCCCTGCTACAACGAACGCGATACGATCGCGCCGGTGTTGCGCAAGGTGTTAAACGTGGGGCTGGCACGCGAAATCATCATCGTTGACGATGGCAGCACCGACGGTACCCGCGCCATCCTCGCGGAGATCGAGGCCGAAGGGTACCCTGGTGTGCGCATCATCTACCACGAGAAAAACCAGGGTAAAGGTGCAGCCCTCGCGACCGCCTTCAAGGAGGCGAAGGGGGACATTATCCTTATACTGGATGCCGACCACGAATTCGACCCGCGCTAGTTTCCGGTGCTGCT
>CAYSVE010000321.1:0-6894 GCA_964434365.1 uncultured Anaerolineaceae bacterium
GGCGCTCTTTGAGCCGCTGAGACTCGTTAGAGATGATGACGAGGTCGCTGGCCTGGCCTTGACCACCGCCGCTCGGTTGGTGCATATGGATTGTGGCATTCGGCAGGGCGTAGCGCTTGCCCGCCTCGCCACCTGCTAGCAGAATCGTGCCGAAGCTGGCTGTGAAGCCGACCGCCACTGTACTCACTGGGGCGGAAATCTGCTGCATGGTGTCGTAAATCGCCAGCCCGGCGTAAACCTGCCCCCCGGGCGACTGGATATAAAACGAGATGTCTTTGTCCGGTGCTTCACGCTCGAGGTAGAGTAATTGTGCCACAGCGAGGTTAGCACTTGCCGAGGACACTTCGCTGTTGAACATGATGATGCGCTCTTTCAGCAGCAGCGAGTAGATGTCGAAGGCGCGTTCGCCGCGCCCATCGCGGTCCAATACCATTGGGATGTTCATGGGGTCGTCCTTAGTTTCGGTTTTCGATTAGTGTGTAGCGTCGGGCGAGGCATGGCGTAGGACAGTGTCCACGCGTCCCCCGCCCCCACACGAGATGCGCACAGGTCGTACGGGTTACGCAGCAAGGCGGTCGGCGGCAACGGCATCACTCGGGCGGCGGTAGATACGGCGAAGCTGCCTTAGGGCAGCCGCAGAGATGTGCAGTTCGGCATCGGCGAACACCGAGAGTAGCGCGAGCGGCAGCCCGTCGCCGATTTCCACCATGAGCATCTGCGTGCCGATGGCCGGTTCAAACTGGTTGGTTGGGTGCTGACGGCGTTGATCGAGCACGGTGTGCAACGTCCGCCGGTCGATGCCCTCACCGAGCGTGATGTGGTGGGGTATTGGCAATTCGCGGAGGAAGGCACGCCAGTAGGCGACCCCCGCCCCACGCGGAACCTGCGCGGTGTGCAACGGCAGGCGTTCACCGTTGTCGTGCACCCCAACTGCCACGGCGAGGCCGTCCGGCAACACATCCAGCCATAGGCCGGGTGGCCCTTCCGCGCGATATGCGGCGCGTGTCGCCTTCGCCCATGCGCTCAACGCGACCGCGACCGCATCACTGCTGCGCAAGGGTCGTAGAAGCGCTTGCCGTGCCATCGCCGTATAGTCTTGTTCGGCCTGGCGCGGGTTATCCAACAGAGATGGGTAGTAGGTGCCGCGCCGAAGGCGTGGAATGTGCAACTCGACATCGCCGTACGCGGTGCGCCACACGCGCTGCCTGTAGCCGTTGCGATACGCCCGTCTGCCATCGGTGCGCTCGTAGTGGCCTGCATTCAACTGGTCGCTCACCTCAGCCTCCATGGCCGCATGGGCCGCCGAGGCCAGGGCGGCGCGTATATCTGCCGCGCGTGGTTCGTACATAAGGTTACCTCCGTCGCCTGAGTGTATCTTCGCAGACCGGGCGGTGAGCGTCAATTTTTTACACCACATTTTGACGCATATCATATACACTATTGTGTCATTCGTCCGATAAAACCGAGGATTGGCCATGCCACACGAAAAGTACGGTATCCCGCCAACAATGAAGGCTGTCGTGATGCATGAGCGCGGCGGTCCCGACGTGCTTCGCTACGAGGAGGTGCCGACCCCCTTGCCCGGCCCTGGCGAGGTGCTTATTCGTGTGCGTGCTGCCTCCGTCAATCGGACGGATTTATTTCATCGAAGTGGTCGATTCTCGATACAAAAGGCGTTGCCGCATATCCTCGGTATGGACGGCGTCGGTACAATTGCGCTGTTCGGCGACGGCGTAAAGGGGTGGTGCGAGGATGACCGCGTTGCGTTTACCTTCGAGGCGCTAGGGCGCGAGCGAAACGGTGCGTATGCCGAGTACGCCGTTGTTCCTGAGACAGAAATGCGCCGGGTGCCGTTCGACCTCGGCGATGTGGCGGCCTCCACAGTGGGGTTGGCCTTTACCACCGCGTGGATTGCGATGATGTACAACGGCAAGCTCTCGCCAAACGGGGGGGAGCGCGTCGTGGTTCATGCAGCGGGGAGTGGCGTCGGCACAGCGGCGGTGCAAATCGCGCATTGGTTGGGCGCGACCGTCGTCGCGATTGCAGGTGATGACAAAGCCGACGCACTACGCGACCTCGGTGCAATGCGCGTGCTCGACCGTCGCTCGGAAGACCTCCCAAAACAGGTTCGGCTGGCTCTTCGGGGGCGTGGGGCCACCCTGGTATTGGAATTGGTAGGCCACGCAACACTTCAGCCGTCTATCGATATGATAGACTATAGGGGGCGTATTGTCGTGGCAGGCACCCTTAGCGGCGATCAAGCGCAGATCAATGCGATGGACCTGTTGATGAAAAACGCCACCCTCACCGGCTCGTTCGATGTGATACAACCCGCAGACTACGAGCATATTCTACGGTTGATGGCGCGTGGGGTCTTCAAGCCCGTCGTGGAGAAAGTGCTCCCACTGGCACAGGCCGCCGAGGCACACCGTCTGCTGGAAGCAGGGGGTACCTTTGGCAAGGTGGTGCTTATCCCGGTCGATGGCTTCGATGGCGACAACGTGTAAAAACCACGTAGGATTTTGCGGGGGACACCCGAAAGCGGTGTATAATTAAGAGAAAGAATAAACACACTTACCGTATTGAAGGGCGGTTTTTATGGAAGCAAGTCGCATCGACAACGATTTGCGCGTCGCGTCATCCGACGATGTACTAACCCTGGCGCAGATGAACCACATGCTTATCACCGACGAAGGCTCAGACAACCCGATGTCTATCGAGCAGTTGGAAGAGCGGATGCGCCGTTGGCTTGCCAGTGGCGAGTACACAGCCGTGTTTATTCTGCGGCACGGCGAAATCGTGGGCTATCTGCTCTTCCGTGAGGAAGAGGATGCCTACAACGCCGGGCACATCAACATTTATGTGCGGCAATTTTTCATCAAGCGCGCTTATCGGCGGCGTGGTATCGGCAAGACTGCCTTCGAACAGGTGGCGCGGGCCTTCTTCCCCGATGAAGCCACCGTCTTGCTCGAAGTCCTGTCTACAAACATGCAGGGCCGCGCCTTCTGGGAGCGTCTCGGCTTTCAGCCCTTTTTCACGACGTACCGTCGTTAACCCCCATCGTCGTCGCCCACTGTGTCACCGCCTTTAGATGAGCGGTGGCATCGGGCAGGCCCGCGTTGAGTGTATTGAAGCACATATGGGTTACCGCGATGTCGTCCCACTCATGGACGCGCTGTTCCCACATCGCCGGGTTACCATCCTCATATTTCAGCCATGCTTCCAGGCCGAACTCAGTTCGACCTTCGGTTTGCAAGTAGCCGTGTAGCGTGTCTAACATCGGCTTGGCTGCCTCCGGCGAGAGGCCACCCGGCATCCACCCATCGCCGAGTTTGGCCATACGGCGCAGCACCGCGTCCGCCCGCCCGCCGAACCACACCGGTATCGGCTGCTGAACTGGCATCGGCTGTATGCCCGCATCATCGATAAATTCGTAACCTGTTTTTGCGGTAACCAGTGGTTCGGTCCACAAGCGCTTCATGAGTTCGACCTGCTCGGCAGCACGTGCCCCACGCTGGCTGAAGTCGTACCCGAGGGCATCGTATTCGACCCGGTTCCAGCCGATGCCGACCCCAAGGCGCAAGCGGCCTCCGCTCAGTATATCGACCTGTGCAGCTTGCTTCGCAACCAGTGCGGTTTGCCGCTGGGGTGCGATGAGGATGCCGGTCGTTAGCTCCAGCCGTTGTGTGAGGGCCGCAAAATACCCGAACAACACCATCACCTCGTGGAAGGGATTTTTGTCGGTGTAGGGGCCCTTCCAACCGCCGGGGCGCTGTGGGTTTGCGCCCAGCACATGGTCGTATGCAAGGATAAAGTCGTAGCCGAGGCCCTCGACAGTTTGCACATAGTCGCGGATGACAGCGGGGTCTGCGCCGATTTCGTATTGTGGAAAAGTGACACCGTATTTCATGTAGATCGTTTTCCTCAGTCGCAGAGCAACACTATTTTACCGACGGTTTCGCTATTCTCTAGCATCGCGTGGGCGTGGGCCGCCTGCCGCAGTGGTACCTTCGCACCTATCAGCGGTTGAATGTCACCATCTGCCAATAGTTGCAGGAGTTCGGTCAGGTCTTCGCGGTAGGCGGTGCGGGCGAGGTTGGTCCCGTCGATAAAGTAGGGCACGGCGCGGCGGCCATCGGGCACGAACAGGCGCAGGCCCAAAGCAAGCGTCGCCGGGAGTAGACGTGCGGGTCGGCGCTCGCCATCGACGAGGGCTGCCCTGAGGCCGTACATCACCAGGGTGCCGCCAAATCGCAGCGACCGGTACGAGCGCAGAAAATGCTCCCCACCGATGGGATCGAACACCACATCAACCCCGTCTCCGCTGAGCGTCAACACGCGCTCAACGAAGTCCTCACGTTGGTAGTCGATGGGTTTGCCGCCGTATTCGCGCACCACGTCGTGTTTGCCGCGCGAGGCCGTGCCATACAGCTTGAGTCCCGCTAGTCCGCCGAGTTGTAGCAGGGCTGTGCCGGTGCCACCCGCCGCGCCGTGTACGAGTATCTTCTCGCGTTTGCTAACAAGCGCCACCCGATGGAGCATCTGGTAGGCGGTGACGTAGTTCAGTGGCAGGCTCGCCGCTTCTAATGGGTCAACGCCGTCGGGGACTGTCACACACCGCCATGCCGGGATCGTCAGCATTTGCGCGTAGCCGCCCGTGCCCGTAATCGCCGCGACGCGTTGCCCCACCGGTAATTCGGTCACGTTGTCGCCCAGGGCCTCCACCACGCCGCAGATGTCGTAGCCCGGTACGAATGGCACGCGCGGGCTGTTCGGGTACAGGCCACGCCGCATGAGCACATCGGCATAGGCGACCCCCGCCGCTTCTACACGGACGCATACCTCCCCTGGCCCGGGGTTGGGCACAATCTCGGAAATCGGTTGCAGTACGTCGGGGTCGCCGTAGCGTGTGAGCAGTACCCGCTGGTACGTTTCCACTACCTAGCCTCGGCTCTCGTTGGCGAGTAACAGTGCCCCCAACAAAATTGGCAGGCCACAGCACACCCCTAGCACCACCATAAAGTTGATGCGGTCCGTCACGACGCGCACACCGCCGAAGAAACCGGGCAACTGCGCCACACACGCCACACCGATAGCCAGTGCAATGAGTATGTAAAACACCCAACGCAGGGTTCGTGATGTTCTCATGATGATGCGTTCACCTTCTGCGTACAAGCCGCCCCAATGATAGCCGCTTTCCAGCGCAAACGATACAATCAGCCGCATGATTGACGAAAAACTCAAGCAAGCACTCAAGTTCACCGATGCGGATGTAGAGGCCAATCGGGCCGGGCAAATATCGGATTCCCAACGCAACAAACTCGTGCGGGGCATCATTCGGCGTTCTGCTGGGTTGGGGATATTGTCGTTGTTTTTGTTTGTCGTGGGGTTGGTATCGATCTTTGGGTTGTTGTTGTTCCTCACCTTTTGGGCGTGGGTGTTTGCCGGGTTGTTGGGGTACCTGCTGTGGATGGATGTACAGAAACAACGCCTCGCACTACTCCGTGGCACCGTCGACCGCGCAACGGGCCTTGTGGAGATCGAAACCCGTAGCAAATCGACGGGCGATGTGCACATCCGCGCGACGGAGCCGGTCCTCGTCGTCGGCGGGATGAGCTTCGAGGTGAGCCGCTACATCGTCTCTGCCTTCCACGAAGGGAACTACTACACCGTCTACTACATCCTCGAAACGCGCACCCTCCTAAGTGCGGAGTATGCATGATTTTCCGTGCTAGGATGGGGTTGAGAGCCAACAGGAGGTAACCATGACCGAGGGAACGCGGACCGTGAGCGCTGAGGAGTACATGGCGCACTACGCCCACGATCATTACGAGTGGGTGAGGGGGGAGTTGATTGAGATGTCACCGGTAGGCAGCACCCACAATAAATTTACCGAGTACCTGGGTAACCTAATCGAGGCATACCTCGTGCTCAATCCCGTTGCGCAGTATCGTGTGGACCCATTCACCATGCGTGTCGATGCCACACAATCTCGCCGCCAACCCGACCTCCAGGTGATCCTCAACGACAACCCCGGTGAACTCACCGAGACGTATATGCACGGCCCCGCCGATATTGTCATCGAGGTGGTTTCGCCGGAGAGCGCGGCCCGCGACCACGGCGAGAAATTCGCCGAGTACGAGCAGGGCGGCGTGCGCGAATATTGGATCATCGACCCGACACGCAGCACATGCCGCTTCGAGCGGCTGAACGAAGCCGGGCACTACACCCCACAACTGCTTGTCGACGGCTTGTACACCACGCCGCTACTACCGAAGCTCCAACTGCATGTGCCCACCCTGTGGGCCGACCCGCTGCCGGACATCCTACAAGTGGTGGAAACGGTGAAGGGTTGGTTCTAAATTTCGTTCGATGGCTTGCGCGTTTTGATGACATGAAACGGCATGGTCGCGAGGGTTTCGTCGTTCACCCTACACGCGAAGGTGTAGGTGCCGTGCTTCTGAAATGTGACGTTGTTTAGCGTAACGACCTGGTTCATCTGCACCGGACGGCCTGTGTCGCTATAGGGGACCTCACCCTGCCCATTCATATTGACGATTGCGTCGCCGTTTTCGTCTAACAATTGGAAGTTGAGCTTGAACTCGGCGCCATATTCGCGCTCTGGCGCGCGGAACTGGGCTACGAGGTGCATTCGTGGGTGGGCCGCAGGGAACCCGGACGACTGAATGCTATCGAAAATCCCCATGATGCTCAACTTGCCGTCCTGCGAAACTAGAGCGTAGTCGGCAACAAGAAAGAGTGTGCATTCCATCAGGTGTAAACCTTTCGTATCGAGAAAATGGTGGTGGCACATAGGGCCACGCCTGTGATGTTGCCCGCCATATCTCGCCAACTGACCGTGCGCGTCGGAAGTATACCCTGGTATAGTTCGGT
>CAYSVE010000322.1:0-6893 GCA_964434365.1 uncultured Anaerolineaceae bacterium
GTACGCTCCGTCACGGTAAGGGTTTGGCCATCGAGTGCACCGCCCTCGAACACCAGTTGCAGCCAGGCCGGGGCGGCCACCCCATCGAGTTCCAAATCGGTGTTTCCGTCGACCTCGGCAATCTGTTGGTCGTGGCGATACACCCGCACCCGGTCTGCTGGGGCGCGCCAACGAACGAGCAGCGACCCGTCCTCTTGGCGAAGTGCCTCGGCATCGACAGATGGCTGATGTAATAGCGTTTCGGCTGCCGGGTAATCGACGGCACGGCGTTGAAGAACCTGGGCGATGGCTCGAAGCATTAGTGCGCAGGGGCGTTGCCGTCAGCTTGTTCGGCGCGCCACTTGTCGATCGCGCGCAACGCCCGCTCCGTGCCGATCGCTTCGAGTGCCTGGGCTGCCCGTTCCGCGATGGCGGGTTGCTCGTCGTACATCGCCTCCACCAGCACTTCCACCGCATCCTCGCCGAACTTCTCCAGCGCGTCTGCCGCCCCGAAGCGCGCCGTCTCCCAGCGATCTTCGAGACCGTAAACTCGGAAGGCCCGGCCCAGGGGTTCGACAGCCGCCAGGTCGCCGATACTCGCCAGGATGTCCGCCGCAACATCGCGCGTCATGGGTTTGCCGTGGTCCAACACATCGATGAGCGGTGCCGCCGAGAGCGCACCGAGTTCGCTGAGCGCCCACGACGCAGCCCACAGCACATCATAGTCATCGTTTTCCTTAATCGTAACGACCAGTGGGTCTACGCTGCGCGGGCTTTTGATGAGGCCGAGTGTCATCGCGGCCATAAAGCGCACGTTGTAATCGGGGTCTTCCAGCAGGGCAAGTAAGGCATCCACGGCTTCATCGGAGCCGATGTCCTTCAGTTGGTTCGTCGCGGCAGCGCTGATGGCCATATCGTCGCTGCGCAGGTCTGCGATGAGTTGTTCGATTGATGCGGTCATGGGTTAACCCTTGTCTACGGGGCACTCAGCACCAGTATAGCAGCAATCGGGTACATGATATAATCCCGTGTGTGCTTAGTTTTGGGGAGGTTATGATGCGCCGTTGGTTTTTGATCGGGTTGTTGCTAATCGCGTCGGGCGTTGCCGCCCAGGATACAACATTGACCGTCCACTGGTTGCTCAACGAGCAAGACCCTCCCGAAGCGCGCGATCTGCTACGCGAACAAATCGCGGCTTTCGAAGCCGAAAACCCCGGCACCAGCGTCAACTTGCGCATTACCCCGTGGGCTATAGGCCGCGAAGTCCTCACCGACGGCGTCGTCGATGGCAACCCGGCAGACCTCGCAGTGCTGGGTGCGCGGTGGGTGCCCGAACTCGTCGCCGATGGCCTCATCGAACCGTTAGACGACTACCTCACGCCAGACTTCCGCGCGCAGTTCTTCCAGTCGATGATCGAAGAAGGGTCGGTCTACCAGGGCCGTACCTTCGGCTTGCCGGTTGCGGCCTCCACCCGGGCGATGGTCTTCAACCGCGCGTTGTTCGATGAGGCGGGCCTAGACTACCCCGATGATACCTGGACCTGGGAAGATTTGCGCGCGGCATCGGTCGCCATCGGCGAGATGGGCGAGGGGGTGTACGGCTTTGGGTTGCAGGGCGGCGACCAGCTAGAAACGAACACGTATTTTTACTACTTCGTGTGGGGCAACGAGGGCACCCTGTACAACCCCAGCGTGACCGCCTCGGCGTTGGATAGCGACCTCGCCCTCGAAGCGCTCACCTTCCTCGATGACCTGGCGGATGCGGGCGGGGTACAGCCCAACCCCACCGACCCCTCGATCAACCGGCGCGCCCTTGAAGATATGTTTATCGAGGGCAACCTGGGCATGATGATCACCGGCAACTTCGCGCTGTTGCGGTTGCGCCGCGGCAACCCTAACCTAGACTTCGGCGTCGCACCGATTCCGTTCAATCGTACCCCCGCTACCTACGGCGTCATCGACGCGATGGTAATGCTCAGCACCTCCCGCAATAAAGAGGCCGCGTGGGCGCTCATGGAGCACCTGTACGCGCCAGAGCGACGCCGCGACTACACCCAGACAATGGGCTTCTTGCCGGTGATGGCCGTCGTTGCCGAAGACCCGGAATTCACCCTCGCCGAAGATGAGCAGTTCGCGACCTTCCTCTCGTTGCTACCCAACGCCCGCTTCGAGCCGTTGAACGTCAACAGCGAAGAAATCGCGCAAACCGTCATCGATGCGGTGCGCGATGTTTACGCCGGCGGGGCGTCGCCGGAGGCCGCTTTGCAAAACGCTGCCAGCACCATCGACGGTGTACTGGCCAGCAACGCCACAGGCTGGTAGAGCGGGCAAAGGGGGCTACACCGCAAACGCGTCAATACGCTCGATTTCCAATCGAAACGGCCCGGCCTGCTTCCCCGTGATGATGAACCCCACCATCACGATTTGTGACGTATCCAGCGGGGCCGCGTCGACCACTTTGCCGCGCCGCACCGGTTGCAGGTCCGCAAAAGCAAACTCGACGACGGCCCAATCGTCCTGGGCGACGAAATACCCCCGGTACGATGGCGACTCGGGGCTGCGCACGTTGAGGCCGTACTGCTTACCATCGCCACGAACCCGTAGCCGCAATCCATCGTAAGCGCTCAGGTCCAGCGGGTCCATTTCCGCACGGGCCGAGGCGAACCCGCCGCTGTTTTCCAGCGAGACTACACCGCTAAACACACCGACGCCCGCCGGGCTACGTTGCAGCGCGCTCGTGCTGAGGCCGCCCATCACCGGGTCATCCACACTGGCCCACGCGGACGTGTCGCGGAAATCGAAAAGTGTGCGCTCGGTCATATTGCCTCGATCATTCGGTTACCCAATTCCGCCAACAGCCCGGCCATAAAGCCCTCCACCGGGCACGCCAGCGCCTTGTCGATGAGATAGTGCGCCTCGCCCTCGGTTTGCACAATCAACCCCACCCGCCCATACGCATGAATGACCACGCGCACGCCGTACGTTCGGCCTGCGTGTTCGTAGCTGAGGGGCGTCGCGGCTACCCGTACCGAGTCGAACAACCACGCGGCATACACCGCCTCGAAGGCCGGGCGCGTTCCGCTAGCCGTGGCGCGCACCAGCGCATAGGCCAACGTCATTAGCATATCCTGGAGTCCCTGCACCGCAAACTCGATTTCCGGCTCGCGCAGGCCCACACGCTCGTTGACGCCGCGCAGCGCACGCTCGAATTGCTGCGCGAGTTGTGGCACAAATTCGAGCGTCTCCGTGGCGGTCATCTGCACCGGGACGGCCTTCAGCAACGCCTCACGGATGCTTTGCAGCGCAGGTCCGGCGCGGTCGATGCTGCCGAGGCCCGTGCCGTCCTTCGGCTGAAAGCGCGCCATCGCGAAGGTCGCCGGTAGGCCGTGCGCCTCGCGGAAGGCCGCAATCGGCGTAAAGGTGTGCAGGGTATCGTCTATACGTAGTTGCATGTGGGTACATTTTTGCTCATCATTTGGGGGAGTATACATCACCACAGGGAGACATCATGCGCAAACTCGGCATCTTGTTGATTTTACTACTCGCCGCAGCCGCCCACGCCCAGGACGACGGCCCACCGCTCATCATCTACGAGAACAGCAACCTGTACACCTGGCCAAACATCGACCAGCCGCCCGTACCGCTCGACGACTGCGAACCGCCCAGCCAAACCGGCACCCTCAGCTTTAGTCTCGATCCCTCCGTGGGGCCTTCGGGCAGGTACATGGTCCTCAGTGGTGTACCGCCCGTCCTCGTCGATGCCTTCGAACGCGTAGGCGGCTTCGGCGGAGGGGCCTTCCCCAACGATTTGTACCTGTGCGAGCGCTTCAACGATGGCACTTGGGCGCTGGCACCATTGGCGCTACAGCCCGATGATGCCAGCCTGTTCACCGACGGCCAACCCGATGTGTTCATTTCTCGCGGGCGGCCCGTGTGGGAACCTGCCGGGCGGCGCATCGCCTGGACGGAACTCCGTGCCGACGCCAACGGCATGCAAGACTGGCTCGTCATCTACGATGTGTTTAGCGGCAGCATCACCCGGCAGTTCGCCCTCACGAACCTGCCACAGTTGGTGGGCATCCCCTCACCACGCAGCTTCGACTGGTCCCGTGAGGGATTTGTGTTCTGGGGCGCGGTCTTCACCGGGGGCGATCCACAGTTCACCTTCGAAGTACAACTGACCGACGAAATCGGCACCTTGCTTAGCAGCTATCGCCCGGTCGTCAACCCCGGCGAAAGCCCGATGGCGCAATTCCTCATCGACGACCGGGGAGCCGACAAGGTCGCGCTGCTGTATCGCGAGGACGGATGGTTCCTCCTGGACCCCACCAACGGCGACTTCACTGCGCTTACGAACGCCACCCCCGAACTCTACAACCCCGCAGCACCCAACGGCGAAACCCTGCGCACTATGCTTAATGGACGCATCTCGCCGGTCGATTGGATCGTGTTCGACGGCGGGCAGGTACTGCTCGACCCTGGTGCAACGCCCATCGGCTACGGTGCCGATTTCTTCGACCCGTTCGCGCGCCGGTTTGCGCCCTCGCCCACGGGTGAGGCCATCGCGTTCTTCGTCGCCGCGCAGTTCTCCGTTTCGATCGACGGAGCGTATGCCTCGCTGCCGACGGCCCTTCGCCTGGACAACGATAACGCCGACGTAGCCCTGTTCTGGGGCGATAAAGCGTGGCGCGTCGCCTACGGCGAGGCCACCGACGACGTCGTTGCTGAGGGGTCGCAGCCCACCGATGCCGTCGCCCAACCTGCACCCACCGCCGTGCCGCAATCCGGCGCGGTGACGTGCCCCGGCTTCATGGCATCACGGTTGGTACCGGGCGAACAGGGCACCTTACCCGCAGAGCCGAACAGCATCCCGAACCGCATCCGCAGCGACCCGTCGCTCAGCGGCACCTTCCTCGGCCAAATTGCACCGGGCGATGTCTTCGATGTTTTGGATGGCCCGGTTTGCGCCGACGATTTTGCGTGGTTCCAGGTGAACTATGGCGGCCTCATCGGCTGGACGGTAGAAGGGCAGGGCGACGAATACTGGCTCGCCCCCCGCTGATGCCCCGCGCATCCGCGACCTACTCGCCGCTGTCGTCGCCCCCGATGAATTGCGCAGGCGACGGTTGCTGTGTGTCCACGACAAGGCGGAGCACATCGGGGCGGGCATAGTGCCCGGCCACATCGAACACCGTTTTCGAAATCGCGACTTCCCGCATCGGGAGTTCCGCGACAAGCAGGGTTTCGCCGGGGTCCGCCTCGGCGACCACCTCGCCATGCGGGTCCACGATGGCACTGTTACCACCGAGTTTCATCCCGTACAGGTGACGATATTCCGCAGTCACCGTTGCCGGGTCGATGACTCCCCCGGCTACCATCACGAAACACGCGCCCTGCATCGCAAACACGCGCGACAGGCGCACATGGCGCGATGAGTCCTCGGGGAAGCCGGGCCATGACCCTACATGGATCTGCGTGCCCTGCGCCATGAGCGCATACCCCGGCAGCACCATCTTGTGCTCCCAGCAGTTCAACCCGCTGATGCGCGCATACGGCTGTTCGTACACCGTCAGGCCAGTGCCGTCGCCATCGCCCCATACGAGCCGCTCTGGGCCGGTGGGCTTCAGCTTGCGGTGCCGCCCGAGGATGTGCCCCTCGCGGCTAATGAACAACAGCGTACAGTAGACCGTCCCAGCGGTGCGCGGTTCGCGCTCCAGCACACCGATCGCCACATCGATTTGGGCGCGCTGCGCAACCTCGCACAGATGATCGGTAACGGGGCCAGGAATTGTGATGGCGGTGGCGGTGTAGGCTGCGGCTGCGGCGTCCCACGCGGGGTCGGTCCGGCTGCCCCACACAAAGAGCGGATAGCCGGACAGCCACGACTCGCCAAAGGCCACGAGGTCAGCCCCAGCTTTTGCTGCCGCCTCGATGTGATTGACCGCCACCTCGACGGATGCCTCAAGGTCGAAAATAACCGGTGCGGCCTGAGCGACCGCCACGGTAACAGAAGGGTATGGGTTCATGGGCTAGGCTTCACCAATTTTGCTCGCATCGCCCCTATTGTAACGAGAATGCGCGGCTTGGCACGGGCGGTTAGGCGTGCGGTGTCCGCCGCTACATTTCCGCCGGAGTTCAACCCGTTTATCGACCACCACATCATCTACGCCTTGCTGTTTGCGGCCTTCCTCGTTTCCGACGTACCACACGATATTGAGCATTCGCAATTGGTGGCTGTCGCGTCCATTCGTCAAGCAGTTCCCTGTACTCGCATAACCCATCGGGCGATTACCCTCCGACACAAGGGCATGGCAGACCACTGTGCAGGGCGGAATCTTTCGCCCGGTTGCTGTTTATCCCCGGCTTATCCCAATTTTATCCCAAATTGTGTGCAAAACATAAGCTGGCGACATCCGCACGGTCGCTACGATACCATGCACGCCATTCGCCGTTTGCCCTGCACCCCCAACCGTGCTTAACTTGAGGTTGAACGGTCACTTGGAGGGCAAACATGGTCGAACTCGCAGGCAAGCAACTCGGCGCATACACTGCCGAAACACGCATCGGGCAGGGTGGTATGGCAGCAGTGTGGAAGGCATACCATCCGCAGACTGATCGTCATGTGGCAATTAAGGTAATGCTGCCAGATATTGCCGCCGACCCGACCTTTCAGCAGCGCTTCGAGCGCGAGGCGAAGACCCTCGCCGGGTTGCAGCATGTGCACATCCTCCCCGTGTTCGACTACGGCCAACAGGACGATATCGCCTACCTCGTGATGCCCTTCCTCAGCGGCAGAACGTTGGAAGACCTCATCGACGAAAACCCGCCCAGCCCCAAGGAAGCCGCCCGGTAGTTCCGCCAATTGGCGAGCGCAATGGACTACGCCCATGGTAAGGGCATCCTGCACCGCGACA
>CAYSVE010000323.1:0-6892 GCA_964434365.1 uncultured Anaerolineaceae bacterium
GACAGAACCTCGTGCTCTTCGAGAACCTGCGCGACTCCGACGGCAACATCGTCAACACCGAAATCGAAGACGAGAGCCTGCTACAGGGTCAGGTGGAGTTCTCCGACGATGTCGACGACCCGACGGGCGATACCGACGACGACGATGTCACCAACCCGAGCAACTACATCCTCATCTACGGTGGTGCGAACGCAGTTACGACCGCGCTCCCCAATGACATCTGCGCGAGCACGCTGACGCTGGACGGTGACGACACCGAAATCGCGATCGTGTCGGTTACATACGATGACAACACGGACGCAGGCCCGTACCTTGCGACGATTTCGTTCGCGAGTGCGCTGGCCGAAGGCGACTATGTGCTCATCATCTGCGCGAGCACCTCGGTGGTACAGGCCGAGAGCACCACGCCCATCAACGCGGGTGTCGATGTCACGATTCCGTTTACGGTCGTCTTCCCAACCGACGACGGCGGCGACGGTGACTCCGATGATGGTGGCGACGGCGGCACCTCGGTGGTTGGCGGCACAGGCACCATCGCGACCGATGGCACTATCAGCGGGGGTACGGTCGTCGAGGGTGGCATCGACCTCGACGGCGACGGCATTGCCGATGTGACGCAACTGCCCGTCACGGGTGAAACGCCGTGGTGGCGCTCTGCGCTGATGCTCTCGCTTGCCGGGGTTGTGGCTGTGCTGGCGGCCTTCGGCTTCGTGTGGCGCAAGCGGCGCACAAGTTAAGCCTGCCCTCCGATTCACCACCGGCCCCGATTGTTTAAACAAACTTTCGGGGTCGGTAACATAACCAAAACTTGGGCCTCGCATCATCTCAGTTTAAAATATGCTTAAACTACAACTGTGCTACGAGGCCCAACCCCACATGACCAAACATATCGGCATACTCACCGCCGGGGGCGATACCCCTGGCCTCAACGCGGCGATTCGCGCCGTCGGCAAAACGGCGATGAATCAGTACGGCATGCACGTCGTCGGCTTTTTGGATGGCTTCCGTGGCTTGATGCAAAACCGCAGTATCCGCCTGGGCGATAAAGAGTTCAGCGGCCTGCTGACCGTCGGCGGGACGATACTCGGCACCAGCCGCGACAAACCCCACAAGATGCCCATCGGCGGGCAGATGATGGACATGACCGACGCGATGGTCGAGAACTACCACAAACATCACCTAGACGCGCTCATTTGCCTGGGCGGCGGCGGCACCGCGAAAAACGCCTATCGCCTCGCGCAGAAGGGCATCAATGTGCTGACGCTGCCCAAAACCATCGACAACGACGTGTACGGTACCGACATCACCTTCGGCTACGATACAGCGCTTATCATCGCCACCGAAGCCATCGACCGGCTACACAGCACCGCCCACAGCCATCACCGCATCATCGTCTGCGAAATTATGGGTCATAACACGGGTTGGCTGGCGCTTGGGGCCGGGGTCGCTGGCGGGGCCGATGTCATCCTCATCCCCGAAATCCCGTACGATGAGCAAATCGTCGCCGATTCCATCCTCAAGCGTGTGTACAGTGGCAAACGCTTCAGCATCGTCGCCATTAGCGAGGGCGCTATGTCGAAAACACACGCCGAGGCCATCGAAACCGCCAAAGCCGAGAAAGACAAAGCCAAGGCCAAGGGCGATGACGAGGCCAAGGAGGCCGCCAAAGCCAAGCTGGCGGAACTCGAAGGGCAAATCGGCAAAACGACGCAGACCCTCACCGAAAAGCTGGAAGAACTCACGAAGCTGGAAAGCCGCGTGACGATCCTCGGCCACATTCAACGCGGTGGCACCCCCTCCCCTGCCGACCGCCTGCTGGCAACACGACTCGGCGCCGCCGCGGCGCGGTGTGTTTCCAAGGGCGACCACGGCGTGATGATCGGCGTGCGTGGTAGCCAAACCGTCCCCGTGCCATTGGAGGAAATCGTGGGTAAGCGCAAAGAGGTCCCGCTAGACCACCCTTGGGTGAACACCGCCCGCGACCTCAACACCTGCATGGGCGATTAACGGCACCCGACGCCGTTTCGAAGGCTTGTGTGTGGCCCTGTACAGGGGTTAACTTGCGGTTTGTTGCCGATGCGCCCCACAAGCCTTCGACCTGCAAACTTTCGTACATAACGTGAATATCGCCTTGATGATTGTTCATAAATTGCACATAACCCGCAAAGAGTATTAATATTCCCTGCGGATAAATTGGCGATATTGTCCTCCCTCAATTAGAATGGTTGCAATATGGTTGGTCAACACGGGATGAGCACATGGGCCACAAACTTGCAATCGACTTTGGGACCACGAACAGCGTCATCGCGCGCTGGGACGAGGAAAAAGAGGACACCGACATCCTGGACGTGCCGGGGCTTAGCGAACCCGTCGAGGATGACCGCCCGCCGGCGATTCCGTCGCTGGTGTACGTCGAAGACGGTGTTACGGGCAACACGAGTGTCGGCAACGAGGTGCGCAGTAGTGGCAAGGACCGCCAGCGCGATAACCGCCTTTTTCGCAACTTCAAGCGCGGCATCGTCAGCAAACCCGCGCCCGACCCGCGTGTCATCGATGGTGAAGAGTGGGCCGACGCTGACGCCGGACGCAGCTTCGTGCGGCGCGTGCTAAATTCCGTTCCAATCGACAAGGCAGACATCGACCAGCTTGTGCTCACAGCGCCGGTGGCCTCCTTCGAAGGGTACCTCTCGTGGCTCAGCGAGGTTATCGACGACCTCCCGCCCGATAAAATCCGCATCGTGGACGAGTCGACGGCGGCGGCGCTCGGCTACGCGGTAACGAAGCCCGGCGCAGCCGTGATGGTCTTCGACTTCGGCGGCGGCACGCTCGACCTGTCGCTGGTGCAACTGCCCGAAAGCGGCGAAAAAACGGGCGGCTTCCTCGGCAAGCTGCTGAAGGGCAACGCCAGCCAGCATTCTGCGCGCGTGGTCGCGAAGGCCGGGCGCATCATCGGCGGCAGCGATATCGACCAATGGCTGCTCGCCGATGTGCTCAAGCGGGCGGGCGTCAGCACGAAGGAACTTGGTGCCGACTACGCCAAAGTGCTCACCCTGTGCGAACTCGCGAAAATCGAACTCTCGGTGGAAACCGAAGTCAGCATCGACTTCGATGCCAACGGCAAGGAGCACAAAATTAAGGTCACCCGCGAGGAACTGGAAGCGCTGGTGGAAGAAAACGGCTTCTTCACGGCGCTGCGCCACGTCGTCGACAAGGTGATGCACGTTTCGCGCCAGCGTGGCATTTATAAAGAAGACGTGCACCACGTGCTCATGGTCGGTGGCACCTCGCTGATGCCCTCCGTCCAGGAAACACTTAAGCAATACTTTACCGATATGGCCGTCCGTGCCGATAAGCCCTTCACCGCCGTGGCCGAGGGCGCGCTACACGTCGCCGCTGGGTACGGCCTCGACGACTACCTCGTGCACAGCTACGGCCTTCGTCACCTGGACCCCGACAGCGGCGAACACAGCTACGACGAATTTATCCCGATGGGCAGCCGCTACCCCACCGACACGCCGGTCGAAATTATGCTGGGCGCCGCCCACGCCGACCAAAAAGAGATCGAGTTCGTCATCGGCGAAATCGACACCGACTCCATCAGCATGTTGGAAGTGAAATATGAAGACGGGCAGGCGGTGTTCGTGGCCCAGGCCGGCGAGAGTTCTAGCCAGATTGTGCCGCTCAACGAAGAAAGTGCGCTGAATATTCTGGCGAAGTTGGACCCACCCGGTACAATCGACCAGACACGGATCAAAGCCTCATTCATGATCGATGACAAGCGCCAACTGAGGCTCACGGTGACCGACGTACAGACCCAACAGAAGCTACTAGACGACGTGGCCGTCGTTACCCTGCGCTAGAGGAGACTGATGAGCGATAAGAAAATCACCGGACGCGAACCCCGCCTCGCCATTGGGCTGGGGCAAAAAGGCCAACGACGCCTGACCTTACGCGGCGTCGCCACCATGCTGAACATGCTACCGCCCGATGCCGTCGCCGTCGATGCCCTCGAAGCGGCCCTCGGCAGTGAAGACTTTTACGTGCGGTACTTCGCCGCGAAAAAACTGGGCCGCCGGGGCGACCGCGACGCGCGTATGGTCGTCGAAAAAGTGTTGAAGACCGGCGAGCCGGTGTCGCGGGCGTCGGTCGCGCGGCAGTTACACGGCTTTTCGTGGTTCTCGGCAGAGCCATTGATTCGCATCGCGCTGAAGGACAAGGACGCCCGCGTGCGCGAGGCGGTCATCTATGCGCTGTGCGACATGCGCGAACTGAATGCCTATACCCTGATGGTGGAAGTGCTCGACGGCGAAGAGGACAATGTGCTGGAGGCTGCCGCGTGGGGCCTGCGCGAAACCACCGACTCGGCAGCGGTGCCGGTGCTGGAAAAAGTGCTGCTCGCCAAAGACCCCGATGTGCGCATCAAGGCGTTGGAGGCGCTCGGCACCAACGACACGCCGGAGGCGAAGCCCGTCGTCCGCGAGATGATGAACGACCCCGACCCCGATGTGAAGTACGCCGCCACCCTCAGCCTGCTCGAACTGAGCGGCGAAAACTGGCTGCAAGAACTGAGCGGCATCATCGGGCGCACGCACGGTGTGACGCGGCAGCAGGTGTTGCGCGGCTTCTTCCATGCCACGAACTACCTCAAAATCGACGTGAGCAACAGCTCTGCCGCCGACTTAATGATCGACGCGCTGGAAACGGCCCTGCTCGATGATGAACTGGAAACGCGCAAGGCGGTCATTTGGCCGTTGGCCTGGATGCGCCACGAGCGCACGCCGGGCATCATCCGCCGCACGTACAACCTCGAAACCGAGCCCGAATTGAAGGCGCACATCATCAAAATTGCGACCAGCCTGATGAGTGTCGACAGCGGTGGCGACGAGGAAAGCGAGAAAGTGGCGGATGAATTGCTCGCCGATGCCGCTGGCAGCAGCGTCGATGTGGTGAAGCTCGCCGCCGAACAGGTGATGGCCGACCGCGCCCGCCGGGCTGCCGTCGGCGACTAGGCAAGGGCGGGGCTAGGTGCCCCGCTCTGTTTTTTCGTGGGTAATGGCCTTACCATTGCGCGCGACGTCGATGAGTTGATACGCCTCGTCGACCGTGGGCACGACGCGATAGTAACGCCTCGCCTTGTTCGAAAAGCGCCGCACAAGCTCGATAATCGTTGTAACGACGCTCGACCGTGTCACAAACACCGAGACATACAGGTTGTCGGGGTGGTCCTGCACGATCTTCATCAACTCGCCGAATACGTTGGCGGGGGGCGGCCCGCTGCGCGACGCATCGATGATCGCATCCACGCGATAGGTCACGCCGTGCTCCAGCGCCAACCCGCGTTCGACCGCAGCCCGAACCTCATCCCACGTCCAATGCTCATCGAAATCGTAGAAGACGATTGTCTGCGCTTCATCTGCCCAGTCTACCCGCACACCCATTCAAACCCCTTCGGCTCGCCTGGCGTTATCACCAACGTGATTATGGCGCTAACTGTGGTGAACCTGCAAACTATGCACGGTCAGGGGTTGCTGCTTCAACGCTTTGATGCCCTGCACGGTCGCTGCTGCCGCGCTCAACGTGGTGACAATGGGCACCCCTACCTGCTGCGCCGCACTCCGCACGACCTGCCCTTCCTCGTGGGCCTGCCTGCCCATCGGCGTATTGATGATGAGGTCGATGTCGCCAGCCCGTAGGCGGTCCACGACATGCGGTGAGCCATCGCCCACTTTCGCGACGCGCTGTACAGCAATACCGACGAGTTCCAACATGCGGGCGGTGCCCTCAGTCGCCATAATGTTAAAGCCAAGCGCGATAAGGTCGCGGGCGATCTTCGCGGCGCTGCCCTTGTCGTTGTCGTTCACGCTGATGAGCACATTGCCCGCAGTCGGCAGGGGCACGTTGGTCGCCATTTGCGCTTTAACGAACGCATGCCCGAAGTTCGCTGCGTGGCCCATCACCTCACCCGTCGAGCGCATCTCTGGCCCTAACAAGGCATCGACGCCGGGGAACTTCTGGAAGGGCAGCACGGCCTCCTTCACGAAGAAACCGGTCACGCGCGGCTCCTGCGTGAAGTTCAACTCGGCGAGGGTTTTGCCCGCCGCGATTTGCGCTGCATACGAGGCCAACGGTACACCCGTCGCCTTGCTGACGAAGGGCACGGTACGGCTCGCGCGCGGGTTGACCTCCAACACGTACACCACGTCGTCCTGTATCGCAAACTGAATGTTGAACAGCCCCTTCACGCCCATCGCCTTGCCGATGCGCTGCGCGTACTCGCGAATGATTTCGATGTGATACATGCCGACCTTGTACGGCGGCAGCACACACGCACTATCACCGCTATGGACGCCAGCCTCCTCGATGTGCTGCATGATGCCGCCCACCGTGACGTTTTCGCCGTCCGCCAGCGCATCCACATCGACCTCCACCGCGTCGTCGAGGAACTTGTCGATGAGCACCGGGTGCCCGGTCCATTCCACGTTACGGTCCAGCCAATCGATGAGCATCGTCTCATCGAAGACGATGGCCATACCCCGCCCGCCGAGCACATAGCTCGGGCGCACCAGCACTGGGTAGCCGATGCGCGTGGCTGCCGCAATGCAGCCCTCGCGGGATGTCGCTGTCGCGCCCTGGGGTTGGGCGATATCCAAATCGTGCATCAACGCGTTGAAGCGCTCGCGGTCCTCGGCCAGGTCGATGGTATCGACCGAGGTGCCCCAGATGGGCGCACCCGCATCGAGCAGCGCCCGCGCGATGTTCAGCGGCGTTTGCCCGCCGAACTGCACCAGCACGCCGTCCGGCTGTTCGCGGTCGATGATGTTCATCACGTCTTCGGCAGTGAGTGGCTCGAAGTACAGCCGGTCGGCGGTATCGTAGTCGGTGCTCGCCGTCT
>CAYSVE010000324.1:0-6879 GCA_964434365.1 uncultured Anaerolineaceae bacterium
GTTTATTCTCTTTTAACGGGGAGAGGATATAGGCGAGGCGTTAAAAACGCACACACAACCCATTCAGCGAAGCATCTGTTACCCTGCGGCGTCGAATTTTTGACGTGTGTGGTGTATCGAAACATATGAAGCTCCTCGCCAAAACCCTGTTCGCTGCCCTCGTTGCGGTGCCGTTTGTGTGGGCCAACGCCGCCCTCGATGGCCCGCTGCTGCTGACCACAGGCGTCGTCGTGGCGGCGCTACTGAGTGCGCACACCGCCGTGTGGACGCTCATGCCCGCGTTCGCGCTGCTTGCGGTCCACGATGCGAGTGTGGGCCTCGCGGCGGCCTTTGTGTTGACGGTCGTGTTGCTCGCGGGTGTCGGCTGGGTTTACACGGAGCCGGGTGCGGCGGGCAAGCTCGGCGCGGTGACGTTCGGCGTGGCCTTCGCACTGCTAATGCTAGAAATCGGCGCGCGTATCGTCGACACCGAGGCCCCGGCTATCGCCGCGCCGCCGACGCCGCCACCGACCAATAACCCGCCGCCGGAGAACATTCCAGACGGCCCGCCGGTCGCGGGGACGGGGTACATCGAGTGGCTAGAACCCGGCACCGACGCGCCCTGGGCGCACCTGACGGGCTTCGGCCCGCGCCTGAATGCAACGGCGCGCGCGTACATGGTCGATGCCGAGGGCGAAATCGTCTACGATGTGCAGCCGACCTACAACAGCTTCGGCGGGCGTGGGCCCGAGTTCCCCTACGACAAGCCAGATGACGAGGTGCGCGCCCTCATCATCGGCGACTCATTCGTCGAGTCGGTGCAGTACGAGTACCGCTACACCTTCCCCGCGTTGCTCGATGACCTGCTCGACGACGAACGCACGCCGGACGGCAAAGTCGTGGAAATTCTGTCCATCGGGCGCACGGGGTGGGGCACACTGCAACAACTCATCTACTACCAAAACGAAGGCTACCGCTTCGACGCCGATGTGGTGGTGCTGATGATGTACATCAACGACGTGGCCGATAACTACCCGTCCTTCTTTTACCCCGGGCGCAACAACGAGCAGTTCGAATTCGTTTTCGTCGATGATACCGTGCGCCTCGTGGACCGTGGCAGCGGTGCCCCCCTCCCGCCCGATGCAGCCCTCACGTTATACGAGGCACTACCCGGCCCGGCGCAAAACCTCGCGTTGCCGAGGTTGCTCCTCAGTGCCTTCGACCGCCCGCAGGAAGTGCTTACACCCGGCGGCGCGCTCACGACGATGCACCCGCAGTTCGGCATTTATGTGACGGAGCCGGAACCCGAGGGCTACGCTAAAGGCTGGGACCGCACCGCCCGCGCACTCGAATTGTTCGCCGAGGCTGTGCAGGCGAACGGCGCGCGGCTGCTCGTTGTGCCCATTTCGCACGGGGAGGGCATGGCCGAAAACGTCGCCAACTGGTTCCCCCGGCAGACGCAGGGTTGGGCGTGGCAGGGCGACCTGCCAGAGCAGCGCATTGCGGCAATCGTCGAAGGCACCTCGGCGGATTTACTGCTAACGTTAGGGCCATTCGAGGAGGTGGCGGCAGGCATGGGCAAGCCGGTGTACAGCGCGCTCTTTCTGCGCGAGGACGGGCACTTCAACGGGGTTGGGCACACGGCGATGGCGCAAGTGTTGTACGATAGGTTTGTCGCAGAGGGATACGTGGCGACGGAGTAGGCCACGGGGCGCAGGCGACACGCAGCGAGCCTGGGCCACAAACGTAACCAGCCCCAAAAACAAAAAAGCCCCTGGGGGCCGCATGTCGTGTAGTCGATTACAGTTGGGTTGTGGTGGGTATAGCCGTGTTCGGCTCCGGTCGTGCCCCGGCCCGTGTGGGCGGGGAAGGGTCGCAGTGAGGTTAGCTGATGTGGGTGACGATTCGCTCGACGCCGCTCTTTTGCAGCACCATTTCTGCGCGCACCGCTTCGGCATCGCCGTGCGGGTTCAGCAGCAACAGGCTACCACCCTGGTTCAAAATGGCATCGTAGTACATGTGGTCGCGTTCGCTGGCGCGCAGCACTTCGATCTCCCGAAGAACTTTGGCGTCGCAGCCCGACAATTTGGTTAGGGCTTCCGCTGGGTCACTTTCGTGCCCGAACACACCAATAATCGTACGCATGTCGTTTGTTATATGCTCCTTTGCACTTTCATCTATTGTGCAGTATAGCACAATTTGTTTAAGAAATGTATAAACCGAACCCAAAAAACGGGGACGAACCCCGTAAAGCAACATTAGCTTGCCTGCAATTTTTCAGGTCAGCGTTAGCGCTCGTAGGTGAACACCTTGTGCGCGCCAGTTTCGCCGAAAACCGAGTGGGCACGCGGGGCGTACTTCTCGTTCGCGATAACCGTGATGACGATACCGCCGTTTTCCAGCGCCCCGCAGCAGGTGGCGCGGTCGGCATCGGGCACAAGGGTGCTGAGGAGCGGGTTCGTGGCCTTCCTGCCCCCAAACAGGAAGTCGACGAGTGAGGTTTGCACCTGGCTTACCACTTCGGCCACATCTTTTTCGATCGACTGGTCGCCGACCTGGCGCTTTTGCACGAGGATGGGCGGGTTAGCGGTGCCGATGTCCTCTGGTTTGTAGGCCACCTGCACGCCGAAGCCCTTCGGCAGGCCCACACGATTGAGCTTGCGAAAAATCTGCCGCTCGTTGAAATCATCGACATAGCACGCCACGATTAGCTTCATGCGATTATCTCCCTCGAGGTATCGATTACGTATCGTCTACTTGAGTGCCTGCCAGGCCTCCCAGCTCACCACACCCAGGTCGGGCCGGGGTTCGCCGGGGAGCATGGCGATGAACTCCAGCGAATGGCCGTCGGGGTCGGTAAAGTACAGGGCGAGGGCAGGCATCCAACCGAAGACCATCGGGTCCTGGGTACGATCATCGAGGAAATTGCGCGGTGTGAGTCCTCTGCTCAGCAGGTAGGCCTTCGCACGGTGCAGGGCGTCCACACTGCTGCGGAAGGCGAAATGCTGCCTGAGCACCTGTTCGGCGGGTTTTTCCCACAGGCCAAGCATGTAGGCACCCCGGCCCCCAACCCAGTAGAACGCGACCAGGCGGTCGACATCGTGGCGGGCCAGGTCCAAGCCCAGCACATCCCCGTAGAACGCCATCGAGCGTGTGAGGTCGGTGACATTGATGTGGGTTTCGAAGAGACCTTCGATCATCGATTGGTTTGCTGTTAAGCCGTATAGTACACCACTATAATACTAGGTGGAACACGCGTGTCAAGCCCAGGGACGCCAGTGCGATACCAACCACATCGGCGGAAACATCGTACAACGACGGGTTTCGCCCGGCGGTGAGCATCTGCGCGAACTCGATGGCCACGCCGATGCCAAGCGTGAGCGCAGCGGCGACAACCACCGCGCGCAGGGGCGTCGTGTAGAGCGCACACACCCGCGCCCACAAAACCGACATCAGCCCGAAGCCGAGGATGTGGCCGATGGTAAACACGACCTCGCGCTGCCACGCGGGCGCGGCGACGGGCGCAACCACTTCGACGGCGGGGGTACCGGGTTCTTGCAACAGGTAGGCCCCTACGAAAAGCACCCAGCCCAGCGCGAGTGCCCAGCGGGTTGTGGGGTGGTTCATACGATGTTGCCTCCGATTATGCCCACAAGTTGACGCGGCATTGTACACGCGCCCACCGATACGCGCCCCTGCGGTTGGCCTACGCTATAATGCCATGTGCAGATGTAGCTCAACGGGAGAGCGCCGCTGGACTACGGATCCAGACCTAGGACCGATCCCCGGTTCGAGTCCGGGGCATCTGCACATCGGCAGGAGGTGTGAGCCAACGGGAGGCGCTCCCCCACACAATGACTGTGGTTCTCTGGAGAAGTCCCCGGTTCGAGTCCGGGGCACCTCATCTGCAAGAGGATGCCGTTGCGGTGTACACGTTGCGCGAGGGCAACTTTTAGCGGATCGGCGTGTTCCCACGTCAGGTGTCGGTCATCTCGCCTGTGCTGGGCGGAACGGTCGACCTGCCCCCCGAATTCCACGTGTGATGACACGTCCAAGTCCAATAGCGCCATCTGCGGGCTGCACCGTCTTCCCACCGTCCGAAAAATTCGTGAAATCTGTCGTGCAGGTGGCCCGTTCAGGTTGCTTAGTGTATGTCACACATTGTAAGATGCAAGGGCTTACAAACGTGATACAGGTTGGCCCTGTCGCCCGGTTGCCAAATGTGGGGCGAGGCCGATCATCCGAATACCGAAGACCGGAGCTTGCCGTGACTGGAATACTTCTCATCGATGACGACACAAGACTCTTGAACCCCATCGTCGCCTTCCTCGAGCGCAAAGGGTACACCGTGTGGAGCGCAGACGACGGACATGTCGGGTCGACTTTAGCCAAGCAACACCAGCCCGATGTCGTGGTGTGCGATGTGATGATGCCCACCATGGACGGCTTCGAGGTGTATCGGTCGTTGCAAGCCGACCCCGGCACGCAGTCCATCCCCTTCATTATGATGTCCGCCCTCACCGAAAAAGAGGACGTACGCAGGGGCATGGCCATCGGCAGCGACGACTACCTGATGAAACCGTTTACGATGGACGAATTGGTCGAGTCTATCGAGGCGCGCCTGCACCGCACGCAACGCATCACCGAAAAATATCAGACGGCGATTTCTACCCTGCGCGAAAACATCATCTACGCCCTGCCCCACGAGTTGCGCACCGCGCTGATGAGCGTGATGGGCTATGGGCACATGCTAAGCACCAATGCACGCGAGCTAAGCGCCGACGAGGTAAAGTCCTTCGCCGATGAAATTATGAAGGGCGGCGAGCGGCTCAACCGCGTCATCGAAAATTACCTGGTTTACGCCCAGCTAGAAATCGCGGCGGGCAACCCCGAACAACGCGAGCAACTGCGCAATCACCTGGTGATGACCGGCCCGGTGATCTGCGAAGCGGCGGAGGAAGTCGCTTCGGCTTACGGGCGCGAGACCGACCTCATGCTCGACCTCACCCACATCGCGATACGCATGTCTGGCGATAACCTGTCGAAGATTATCGCAGAGTTGGTCGATAACGCCTTCAAATTCTCCGAGCGCGGCCAGCGGGTGCGAGTGCGCACGCGCCGCCAAGGCAGCGACTTCTTCCTCGAAGTGCGTGACCAGGGGCGCGGCATGACAGCAAAACAAATCGAGGACATTGGGGCCTACATGCAATTCGAGCGCAGGTTGCACGAGCAGCAGGGCCTTGGGCTTGGGCTGGCCATCGTGCAAAAACTGGTAGAACTCCACGGCGGCGATATGGCCCTCGTTAGCCAACCGGGCAGGGGCACCGCCTCGCGGTTACAATTTTCGCTCAGCGGCGAAGTGTCGCGCTCGGCGTAGGTGTGTGAACCGTTTTAACCCCTCCCCGTAAACCGAGAGCGCTTTTCGGTATGCGTAAGTCATGCGGCGGGTATTCTATAACGCGTTGCGCAAGGGGTTCAATAAACAAACCGATCACCGCGTCGAACCGCGCAGGGGCGCAGGCGAGATGCAACCGCGCCTCGCCCACCTGCACCCACATCGCTAACCATCACAGCACGCCGGTGATGCCCAGCACCCCATCGCCGACAAGGCTGGCCCCCAGCACAGCCAGCAGCACCACCGCCGCGAGGAGTGCGCCGCGCGCAGCACGCACCCCCAACGAACCCAATTGATGCACCAGAAAAATAAGGCCCAGCATCAAGCTCATGAAGGTGGCATAAAACGCAAACAGGTACGCCGCCCCATACCACACCGATACCTCCAAACCCTGTAGCAGCAGCGGGCCGCTCACGGTACCCCAGAACACATACGGCGCGGGGTTCAACGCATTAACGAGTAACCCGCGCGTGAAGGCTCCGCCCACTGTGTTATCGGTATCCGGCGCGTTTTGGGTGGGGTCTATCAGCAGTTGCCCCGCGCTGTAGTCCTTCCAGGCGTTGTAGGCGAGGTAAACCACAAAGGCCCCCCCAATCACACGGATGAGGTCGACGGCCACATCGGGCAGTTGGTCTAACAAGAAGACGAAGGTAATGATGATGGGCGTATCGACAATAGGAGGAACAAAGATGATCGGCAGGGCACGCCGCCAGCCCAACACAAGCACCGATTTGATGAGATAACCGAGGAAGGGGCCTATCGTGACCCCGGCAGTGAACCCGTAACCGGCCCCTGCCACAATCAAAAAGCCGAGCAAGCCGGACATAGAATGCTATACCTACGAGAAAGCCAGACGCATGAAGCCGATAGTTTACCAGAAATTGCCCGGCGTGGGGCCACCGATGCGCACGGCCCGCCAAACCTATGACATCCGTCCAAATTGCCTACGTATAAGCGGAACTAAACAAGACACTACGACGTTTTCGTGTATATGTGGTATAGACCTGTTCGTCGATTTGTGAGGTTGCAAGAACCCTATGAGCCGTGGTGCTTTCGCATTTTGGACGTTGCTGGTGAGTGTCGCGCTGGGCTTCGCCGGGAATATCTTCTTCTACGATCAATTCGTTGGGGCGTCCTTCCCGCTGTTTGTCTCGCTGATGGTCGTTGCTGTGCTCGGTAGCGGCCTCGTGGCACGCCGCGAGATCAACGCACGCAACCTGTGGCCGATCCTCCCCGCGCTGTTTTTCGCGCTGTTCGTCGCCGTTCGCGCCGACGATAACCTGACGTTCCTCAACGGGGTGGCTGTGCTGACGCTGGCCGGGTTGGCGCTGCACTACCTGGGTGTGTCGCACCCACTCGATAAGGAGAGCACCGGGTCGCAGGCCGCCAACTTCATCGCGATGGCGATACGCACCAGCACCTCGGAGCCGATTATCACGCTGGTGGAGGCGGGCCGCTGGGCAAACAATCGCGACTTGCGCGGCGGCAAGACGGTCTTCGCAGTG
>CAYSVE010000325.1:0-6858 GCA_964434365.1 uncultured Anaerolineaceae bacterium
CCCTCGTCTATGTCGGCGAGCGCGTGCTAGGTGGCGTCGTTGATGTGAACGTCTGGCGCATGGGTTGGTATGGTCGGGTAATGGGGTGGTTGGGGTGGGGTGAACACAAGCTGGCGCCGCACAATTTGCCAGCCGACGATCACACACGCCAGGGTCAACAAGCCGATACCAATGAGCCGTCGAGTTTGTAGGCTGGTGACGACCATAACAAACGGCAAGGCGATGTGCAGTGCGGTGAGGAGTGTTACCTTAAGCGACTGACCGGCCCAACTGTCGCCGCCTATGCTAGAAAGCAACACATAAAACAACCCAAGCATTGCCCCGACAATACACGCGAAGCCCACCTCGGCCAACATCAGGTCTGTGCGGGGTGGGGCATCTGTAGGGAGGGCGGCACGCTCTCCAATTAGCGTGCTAGCGACCACGACGAACAGCAACCCCACTAGCACACCGAGCAGATACCCACGAACCAGCTTAAGCCGCCCCAAGGCCCAACGCGTGAGTACGACAAACGTACTCATCAAGACCATAATAAGCAGCCAACCGCTCGCAAAAATATCGACAACCATGGCTCTCATATCGCGAGTAGACCTCCTTACGCAAATATCAAACGAACAACGAGATAGCTCAGCAGAAACAGAAAAAACACGATGAGCAACGGGCCACTACGGTCTCTCATCGTGTTTCCTCTCCGGTAAATCGCATCGGATGTAGTCGCGCGCGATGTGTCACGCCTCGCGTCAAGAAATGGCCTCGCGGGCCTTCCCTGCGGTGTCGGTCACAGCATCCCAGCCCTGTTCGGCGTGGTCGACAATTTCCTTGCGAACCTTTTCACCGGGGGCCGGTGCGAACAACAATGAAACGATCACCCCCACACCCAGCCCTGTTGCGAACATCACAGCGGCGAGGATCGCCCGTTCGTTGCGGGCCGCTTCTGCGGCCTCTTTGCTGTAATAGCGACGGTCGTTCATAGTTGGTTAGGCGATGCTGCGACCGCGCACAGCCTTAAGGATGGCCAGCAAAATTACAGCCCCAATGAACGCGACAAGCAGGCTGTACAGGTTGAAACCCGTCACCCCTGCCGCACCGAATACGTTAAACACAAACCCACCGATCATCGCACCGACGATACCGACAACGATGTCCATCAACGTGCCCTGCGCGGCGTTTGTTTTCATCACCAAACTTGCCAGCCAACCCGCGATAGCACCCAGTAGTAACCACAGCAGAAAATTGATCATCCGTATTTCCTTTACATCAATCGAGTAGACGCCCTAGAGGGTATCCGCAGGCATCCCATAAGGCGTGAGGCACCGTATGGATTTCGACTTAGGTGACGTAGTCGATTTTGAGATAGGCCATGTGGGGGATGCTCGCAGATGTAGCGGCAGTACGGTTTCATGAGCCGGTATCAGCCATCTGTCCTACGCCAATGCGAGAAAGGTAGCGCATTCCCGGCTGGCGTATGCGTGCTAGCCTATGAGGTAGGCAAACCACGCGAAGGTAATGCAGATGGTAAATGTGTTCAGAATACGCTGCATGCACTGTAAAGGGCTTAACCGGCCCGCCACTGTGCTGTGCGTACACTGCGGCGAATATCTGCGTGTGAAGCGCGGGATTGCATCGAATGTAATAACGAAACGGCTGCAAGCCTTCGGTGCGGAACCGCCCCCCCCCCCGCCCAAAATCGAAGGTGACATACCGCTTGTCGCCGAACATGACCACCTGCCGAATTCGTTGTACTTCGATGCGGAGTCTGAAGCAAAGTTCGTTCGTGTCGAGCGCCGAATTGGGAACTTTAGCGTTGGCCGCGCCGGGTCTTCGTCGACGCTTGTGCCAGACATCGACCTGACACCACTTAAGGCCTACGAAAGGGGCGTTAGCCGTATTCATGCGCGGTTGGTGTGCTCCGGTGAGATAATATACTTGCAAGACTTGAACAGCAGCAATGGCACACGCCTGAACGGACGGGCCATCCGACCAATGCGGCTCGTGATGGTAAACAGTGGGGCTACTGTCGAGTTTGGCAAGCTTGCAGTGCGGATATTCCTAACAGCACCGTAACCCCTATTCGACGTGCGACGGCTATTCGTACAACGCCTGCAATTCGCGCAGGTGTTCCCATGCACGGCGAATGCCATTGCGCTGTGAGCGGACTATCGGTGTGACGTCAACCTGACGCAATTGATAGATCACGCGATCGTAAACCCCGAGCAACGCGAAATCGGCAACCTCGCACGTTTGCAGTATAGCAACGATATCGTTGGTGCCGACGGCGTTCAGCGAAGCCCATAACTTGTCGAAGGAAATGCCGGGTTGGGCCGCCAGCGGGGGCGTAAATACAAAATGCGTTTGCAGGCGCGCCCGATAGTCGCGACGTTGTGCGGCGTAGCGAAGGATAACTTCCTGTACACCCGTATCGTGTATGAGGATGGCGGCTGTGTGGTAACCCTGTTCGCTGATGTCGCAATATCGAATCAACTGGTAGAGCATGGTTTGGGTACGGTCGTGTTGATTGCGCTGATCTGCCATGATTTCTCGATAACAACCTCATGCCTATAGGAACTTCGATCTCACTAGAGGGTATGCGCCTATATGCGTCACTGCATCGTCGCAGTAGTCGGTATGCGAAGGGGTCACCTGTGGGATACCTCGCGAGGATGTAACAGATAGGCCAAGTGGTCGATTCGGCCAGGCATGATGTATCGCTACACTAGGAGTAATGTCCCGCAGGAGTATGGAAGCACCCCATGTCGACAACACATCGTCTTTGTCCGCGGCGCACGCATCTTGGTTACCTCGTGTCCGTGGTGTCTGTTGTGGCGGCGGTGCTATTCCTATGCGCGGGTTGGCGCGTATTTTCGCACGCCCCTTTCCTGTTGATCATCCCCGCAGTGGTTGTCAGCGCATGGGTTGGTGGCATTGGGCCAGGGATTTTGGCCACGCTGCTGTCTGTGCTGGGCTTCAAATCCCTGCTATTGCTGATGCCAGAACAAGGCTACACAAGCGCCGAGGCCATTGCGTTGGTCCTGGTGTTTGTCGCAGTGTCCCTCATGATTAGCTACCTGCTCAACGATCGCCTGGCACTCCGATCCGCCGTTGGGTCTGCCAATCAACAACTCGAAACCATCTTGAATCATGTTGTTGACGGTGTCACGGAACAGTTGCCCACCGGGCAGGTCGTTTACGCTAATCCGGCAGCCGCCGATTTACTCGGTTATGCCTCGGTCGAGGCGCTATTGGATGCCAGCCCGACCGAAATCCGCGACCGTTACCTCTTTTTTGGCAAGGACGGAAACCCAATGCCAAGGGAAGCGCTGCCGAATTATCGCTCCCTCCAGAGTGGGAACGCGTGTGAGGGCATTATCCGCATGGTCGACACCGTGACAGAAACGAATCGATGGCTGTTGCTGAAAACAGTTCCGTTTACATCGACACACGATGGGCTGCGGAAAATGGTCAACGTATTCCAAGATATTACGGAGCGCAAAAAACGTGAGGAGAATACGGCACACCTCACGTTGCTGTTAGAAACTCAGCGTAATCGGCTGCGTAATACCCTGCATAATGTACCAGGCATCGTCTGGGAGGGGTCGAACTACGGCGTGCATCTCGAATTCGTCAGTGATTATGCCGAGCACCTGTTGGGTTACAGTAAGAAGGAGTGGCTCACGACGGAGGATTTCTGGCGTGTCATCGTCCATCCCGATGACTGGCATCGTACCGAATCACACATCCGGCATGTTGCCGACTCCGGGCAGTACGAACAGGTGGAGTTTCGCTGTATATCCAAGGATGGGCGGGTCGTACCGCTTCAATTGCACTTCACGATTATCCCCGATGCTGACGGGGGGGCATCGGGGCAAATATGCGGCGTTCTCATCGATATTTCTCAGCGGAAGCGTGCAGAAGATGCCCTGAGGCGATCGAATGCCGACTTGCAACAGTTTGCCTACGTGGCATCGCACGACCTTCAAGAACCGTTACGGATGATTAGCAGCTATCTTCAGTTGATCGAACAGCGCTACGGCAACCAACTTGATACCGATGGGCGTGAGTTCATTCACTTTGCCGTCGATGGCGCGAAGCGGATGAAAGCGCTAATTACGGACTTATTGGCGTTTTCGCGGGTGCAAACGCGCACGCTCGAACCACAGTGTATTTCCGTGGGCGATCTCGTGGCGGCAACCTTGCGCAATCTATCCGTCGTCATAGACGAAAGCGATGCACAGATACACTACGAAGCCCTACCGACTATCTCCGCCGATTCGCGGCAGGTTACGCAACTCCTGCAAAATCTCATCAGCAATGCGATCAAATTCCGCCACCCGGACCGTCCGCCGACAATTCGGCTTTCGGCAGAGCGGAGCGCGAACATGTGGTGCTTCGCGGTTGTCGACAACGGCATCGGCATCGAGCCACAGTACCGCGAGCGCATTTTCCAAATTTTCCAGCGCTTACACGGCATCGGAACCTACGAAGGTACCGGCATCGGCTTAGCGATCTGCAAGAAAGTTGTTGAGAACCACGGCGGGGAAATCTGGCTGGGGTCGGCGCTAGATGTTGGTAGCTCGTTCTACTTCACGCTTCCAGCCAGTTAAGTTCACGACATCGCCTTACTCTACTCTGGGCAGTTTTCCGACGCGCTCTCTATGGCCCCTTCGATGCGCGTAATGCGGTTGTCAGGGTTCGGGTGCGTGCTGAAGAACTCGGGTTGGCGTCCGCCACGGCTGGCTTCTGCGAGGATTTGCATCACCTCGACCATGCCTGTTGGGTCGTAGCCCGCGCTTATCATGAGACACACGCCGAGCGTATCCGATTGGATTTCGTCATCTCGGCCATATCGCATATTCACAAGTTGGCCAATTACAGCAGCGGTTTGCGTTACGCTGGCATCGTCGGACGCCACAGCAACCGCCCCGATGAGACCGTTGGTGAGGTCGTTTTGTGCAAGCCGTTGTGCGCCATGCCGCGCGAGCACATGCACAATTTCGTGGGCCAGTACACCCGCCACCTGGTCCTCACGTGTGACGCGTGAGAGCAATGCCGTTGTGATGAACACCTGCCCACCCGGCAGGGCAAACGCATTGACCGTCTCGGGATCGTCGAGCACTGAGAACTCGAACTGCCAGGGGGTATCCCGCGCGACGCTGTTGTTTACAAGGTCGAAGCCGATCTCATTGATGCGCCGCTGGGTGTCTGGATCGTTGTACATCCCACCGAATTCTTGTACCAAGCTCGGTGCGGATTGTAAGCCCAGGGCAATCTCTTGCCTTGGCGTAAGGCTTACGAACTGGGTTTCGCCGGTGATGGGGTTAAACTCCTGCGATGCGAAATACGAGATCAAGGCAAACACCGCCATCACCAAACCGATAAGGAGGCGGGCGCCGCCGCCACTGCTACGTCGTTTCATTGGGTTGCCTCCGCCTCACGCGAAACATCGAACTGGTCCAGCATTTCGTAAACCCCGCCAGTAACGGCTCCATACAGCACATGGCACAGCACGAGTAAGCCACTATTCAACGTAAAAAACCATGGGAACCACGACAGGCGTATCGTTACTGTGAATAGATTGATACTGTACAATGATAGTCCGAGGATGGCACCACCAATGATACCCACCCAGATACCCCATCGGTGCACCACAATCGCGATAATCAGCGCAAATACAATCGAAAGCACAAAGTGCACCAGCACACCCACCAGGAGTACAAGCGTGGATTGTTCCAAAAGCACTGCCTCGCCCATAACGAGCGATGCGAAATAGTACAGAACAACCGCCGGGCTAACCCCAAGCCACCACCCAGAAAACAACACTGCCACCAACAAAAAAACCGTGCCGCCAAGCAAACCAGCGATGGGGATAGCTCGCCAGGTGACGTTTTGTCGAATTGATTGGATCATGAAGTTGCCTCTTCCGCTCCATTGAATCCTCGATGCCTGTATCACGTTTGACCGTCATGCTGCTTAAACCGAATCATTCGTCTCGTTCACCGTTTGGGGTATCGGGTTTCAAGAGGGAATCGTCGTTCTCCTGCCCCAAGTCTGCCGACTGTCCATCCTGCATCTCGGGGCCAGTCTTTGTCTCCTGGGTCGCCTCAGCATCATCTGAGGTTCCCTGTGTACTGTCCGGCAAATCGGTACGATCTGGCTTCTTCTTGTCCATTTTAGCGGCTTCCATCCATCTTTTGCATCGTTGCAAGGGTACCCTATGAGGCGGTATCCACCATGGGCCGAGGGGCTGAGGCTGTGATGGGCGAAGTGGCCTGCCAAAATGCCCCCCTCCGCTCCTATTCGTCCCCTGCATCATCACTGTGTTGCGCACCTTCCGTGTAGTCTTCAACCTCGTAGTCACCATCACTGTCACGGTATTCCCGAGGGTGTGACTGCTGCTGGTTGCCATTTGGCGTCGAAGCGGCGGTGGCTTCATTGTTAGCCTGATGAACCTGCTGCGATTGGCCCACCAGCCCTGCCGGTAGCGACTCCACGTAGAGCGAGCGACTGGGAAAGGCCATGCCAACGTCCATATCGGCGGCGATGCGCGCAATTTCCAGGTTGACGGCGTGGCGCTCGGCTTTAGCCGCTGTCCAATCTTCGAGATCGACATAGCAGCGGACGAGCAGGTTCAGCGAACTGTCGTCGTATTCGGTGAAAAGAACGACTACAGAGTCACCGTCAACCGCTTCTCGTGTTGTGAGCATGTCGCGCACAGCTTTGGTGAAATCTTCGATAGTGCTCGCTTCGGTGTCGTACTGAAGCCCCAACATGAAGTTGAACCAACGCCGGTCGATTTGAGTTCAGTTTACTTTTTCTTCCGAGATCAACACACTGTTCGGGACGATCGCCAGGCCCTGGTCG
>CAYSVE010000326.1:0-6850 GCA_964434365.1 uncultured Anaerolineaceae bacterium
AACTACCGCTCCACACAGTGGGATGCCCCCCCCACACCACGATTCGAACGTGGCGCTACGCGCAGAAGCCAACACGCCGACGACAAGATTATTCAATTCCCCAGCACCGAAGCCGCCCGACCGAAACCGCTTCAATTCGAAGTGGGGCAACGCGTGCTGCACGGCAAGTTCGGCGAGGGCATGGTCATCGAGAGCAAGCACAACGGCAGCGACGAGGAGGTCACTGTGGCCTTCGAGGGACAGGGCATCAAGCGGTTGATGGCAAGTTTCGCCAATCTCGTCAAGCTCGAAGACTAAGCCTCCTATTCTCGGGAGAAATTGTAACGGTATAATGAGGGTCAGCCGCACCTCTGCGGCATGATCTATTGGACGTAAGGACAAACATGGCAGTAGATAAGATTGCAAACGGCGTCATCGTAACGATGACGTACCGCCTGACAGTCGAGGACGAAATCGTCGAAGAAGCGATTGCGGACGACCCGTTAGTATACCTTCACGGTTCCGACAACATCGTGCCCGGGTTGGAAGAAGAACTTGAGGGCAAAACCGTCGGCGACCGCCTGAGCGTCACGTTACCTCCAGAAAAGGCCTACGGCACCTATGACGAAGACGCGGTGCAGGAGATGGATGCGGGCACCTTCGATGCCGACGAGGACATCACCGTCGGCACGCCGGTTGAAGTTGAAGACGACGAGGGCGACCTATACGAGGCTATCGTCCGCGAGATTACCGATGAGAAAATTGTGCTGGACTTCAACCCGCCGCTCGTCGACAAAACCGTGCGCTTCGATGTCGAAGTGCTCGCGTTACGCACCGCAAGCGAGGATGAACTTGAGATCGGCATGCCGTCGGAGTTCTACTACGAGCACGACGATCATGATGGTTATGAGCACTAGGTTTGTTCTGGCATCGGGCAGCCCCCGCCGCAGTGATTTGCTGCGGGGGTTGGGTATCACCTTCGAGGTTATCAAACCAGACGTAGACGAGCGCGAGAAGCCCGGCGAAGTCCCCGAAGACTATGTGCGCCGCCTTAGCGAAGCAAAAGCGGCGGCAGTCGTCGACCTCATCGATGGCCCGGCGTACATCCTTGCTGCCGATACGACCGTCATCCACAAAGACGACATCCTCGGAAAGCCCGCCACCGAAGACGAAGCCCGCCGCATGCTGCTGCGCTTACGTGGGGACTTCCACCGCGTGTGTACCGGCTTCACCGCGCTGCGCATCGCCGATAGCGGTGAACAAACGACCCACACCGAAGTTGTGTGCACCGACGTATACATGCGCCCTTACGCTGCGTCTGAGATGGAGAGATGGATCATGAGTGGGCAAGCCTTCGACAAAGCGGGCGGCTACGCAATCCAAAGCCTGAGCTTCCCCGCAGTCGAGCGCATCGATGGCAGTTACAACAACGTCGTCGGCCTGCCCACAGACGAAGTTCAAGCGGCCCTTTCATCTCTCGGGTGGCACTTCGATGAGGAGAACGGATCATCATGACACGTGCATGGATGTGGCAAGAGGGTGTTCGCACCGCTGGTGTGACCCTGGAAGCAGACGATAATCGGCTGGAATGGCACCAAGAGGTATTCGGGAACCACTGCGCGTTCGCGCCCCGGCACCAACCGCTTGCGGATTTCATCGCAAACGGGGCAGGTCGTTTTGGTAACCCACCGCAAACCGTACTCGATGAGATTCGCACAGCTATCGCCGAACTGCAAACCGAGGCGTACAGCGCATGACAAGTGCATGGATGTGGCAAGAAGGTGTTCGTACGGCGGGCGTTAACCTCAACGACAAGCGCATGCGCCTGGAATGGCAGGATGAGATGGCCGGGCCGAGTTGCCAGTTGTATCCATCGTTCCAGTCGCTCGATGACTTCCTGGCGAACGGCGCGGGGTATTTCGCAAACCCGCCACAGGACGTCGTTGACGAAATCCGCACGGCTATCGTCCAGTTGCAAACCGCTGAGGCCGAAGACTAACCTACAATGACCGATCCCATACGCGTGCTGCACTTCGCCGACACCCACGTCGGCGTAGAGAGCTACGGCAAAACCGATGCTGCTACAGGTCTCAGCAGCCGTGTGTTGGATTTCCTGCGCCGCATCGATGAAATGATCGCATTTGCGCAGGAAAACGATGTTGACCTGGTGGTTTTCGCGGGCGACGCCTTCAAAACCCGCTCACCGAATCCGACGTTCCAGCGGGAGTTCGCGTATCGCGTGCAGGACCTCGCCGACCTCGCGCCGGTGGTCATGCTGGTCGGCAACCACGACCTACCCCCGAACGCAGTCAAGGCCAGCAGCATCGAAATTTTCCACACGCTTGCGGTGCCAAATGTGTGGGTGGCCCACGACTATGAACTGCGCGTCATCGAAACCCATCGGGGGCCGGTCGCGGTGGGGGCGGCTCCCTATCCTATCCGTAGCAAACTGCTCGCCGATGAACCGACCAGCGGCATGAACATCGGTGAGATCGACGAATTGATGCGCGAAAAGCTTGCGGCCTCGCTGGAAACACTCGCCACCAAAGCCGACGAACTCGATATGCCGCGCCTGCTGACGGGGCACTTCACGGTCGGTGGGGCGGTCGTCGGTAGCGAGCGGCAAATCATGCTGGGCCGCGACATCTCGGTGAGCCTGAGCAGCCTCGCCGACCCGCGCTGGGACTACGTCGCGCTGGGGCACATCCACAAACATCAGAACCTCACCGCGCGCAAGCAGTACGCGCCCCCCGTGGTATATAGCGGCAGCCTGGAGCGCATCGACTTCGGTGAGGAGGGCGACCCGAAGGGTTTCTGCTGGGTGGACCTCCAACGCGACAATACGACCTGGGACTTCGTGCCCGTGAGCGCGCGCACCTTCGTTACCCTGCGTGCCGACCTGCGCAAAGCCGATAACCCGACGCAGGAACTCATCAATAAGGTGCGCAAGCTAGACCTGAAGGACACTGTGGTGCGCATCATCGTCGACCTTACGCGCGAGACCGAATCGCGGCTCAACGAGCCAGCCGTTCGTGATGCCTTGCGGCAGGCCGGGGTCTTTTCGATTGCATCGGTACGCAAGGATGTCGAGGAACCGTTGCGCCTGCGCCTCGGTGCCAGCCCCGAGGGGCTGACCCCGATGGAACTGCTGGAACGATATTTCGCCAGCAAACAGGTGCCGATAGCACGTCGTCAACAGTTATTGCAGGCGGCACAGTCTTTGTTCGAGGTGAGCAGCTAGCGGTAGCGGGTTCGGGGGGTTACAATGCCCCCTGTAACCGACTGAACCAACTATCGACACACCTTAGGAGGGCTTTGCACCTATGGCCGATGACATCGTCGTTGCCGACGACAACAGCACCGAAAATGAAGAACTCGATACCCTCTCCGCCGAATTAGGCGGTTACCAGGCATTGGTGATGCTTATCGCTGTGCCAGTAGTCTTCCTGATCGTCTTTCTTGTGGCACGCCCGGCCCCCGTCGCGCTCGACGGCCTCGATGCCCAGACGGTCGAGGAACTCGAAGAAGCGGCAGAATTCGATGATGTAACGCCCGCCCCTGAAGAAGATGCTGCGGCAGTCGATGAGGCAGAAACAGATGCCGAAGCCGCCGAAGAAACGGCTGACGAGGCAGCCGAAACCAGTGAAGAGGCCGTTGCCGCAGACGTTGAGCCGAATGTGTATTTCGCCAACCTGGCCGACGGCGATGTCGTGACCTCGCCGTTTACCGTCGAAATGGCTGCTGACGGCCTTATCGTCGAGGCCTCTGGCCCGGTCAATGAGGGCGCAGGCCACATGCACATCCTCATCAACGAGCCATTCGTCGAGGAGGGTGTCGTAATCCCTGCCAACGAAACCCATCTCCACTACGGTGACGGCTCCTCCGAAGCTCAACTCGACCTCGAACCCGGCGAGTACACCTTGCGCTTGCAGTTCGCCAACGGCTTGCACGAGGCCTTCGCTGGCGAAACCTACACCGACGAAGTGACGATCACCATCGCGGACCCCGCCGAGACCGGTAGCGCATAACGCTCTCGAATAAAAGTTCGCATTTCGCACGTGGCCTGCCTATACTGTGAGCGCATCGCAGGGGCAGGCCTTTTGCTTTGCCCCCATTGCACGATCAATTGCCCATGACGAGGTCATAACTCATGATTCCGGTACGCCTGAAGATGGAGAACTTTCTCGCTTACCGCTCGCCGAAGCCGCTGCAATTCGAGGGGATTCACCTCGCCTGCCTCACCGGGATGAACGGGGCGGGCAAATCGTCGCTGCTCGACGCCATCACGTGGGCGTTGTGGGGCAAGGCCCGCGCCCGCAGCGACGATGACCTCATCTACCTCACCGCGAAGGAAGCCCGCGTCGAACTCGACTTCCTGCACGAAGGGCAAACCTACCGTGTCGTGCGGCAGCGGCAACGCGGTAAAACGACGCGCGGCGCGCTAGAACTGTTCATCCACGACCCGGCGGATAACACATACACCGACATCAGCGAAGCCAAAATGAAGGACACGCAAAAGCGCATCGAAACCCTGCTACGGCTAGACCACGAGACGTTCGTCAACAGTGCGTTTTTGCAACAGGGCCACGCAGATATGTTCACGACGCAAACCCCGGCCAACCGCAAAAAAATCCTCTCGAAGATACTCGGCCTTGCACAATGGGAAGCCTACGAGGAACAGGCCAAAGCCGAGCGCGACCGCCTCGCGGAACAACTCCGGGTCATCGAGGGGGGCATCGAGGAGTTAAACAAGCAAATCGAGGGCGAGGCGGCCTATCTGCGCGCGCTAGACGATGCCAGGGATGCCTACGCCCGTGCGCAGCAAACCCTGAGCATCGCAGAAGCACAACTCGACGAAGTACGAGATGCACCGGTCAACCTGGCCAATGCGCAGCGTAACCGAGACGAACAAGTCGAGCGGCTGCAACATCACAAAGAGGACCGCACCGAGACCGAGGCCAAACTCGCTGCGCAGCGCGGGCGCGCCGCCGAATATCAAGATGTACTTGAGGCACGCGCAGACATCGAGCAAGGATTCAGCACGCTACAAACCGCCCGCGAGGCCGATCAATCGCTGAACAGTAAACTCCGTGACCTGCGCAAGCTCGACGATGAGGCCAACACCTTCGAGCGGGAGATACTGGGCGCAAAAACCGAACTCGAAGCTGAGGCCCGGGGGCTACGAAAGCGTATCACCGAGCTGAAGGTTGCGGCGGAGGGCGGCGACGACGCCGAACTCGACACGGTGCAGGCCCGCCTTGCCGACTTGCAGAGTCTCGACACCAAGCGCAATGAGGCACGCGACACGCTCTCGGCACTCAAGGAGGAAAGCGCCGGGCTGAAATCGGAGAATAAGGCGCTGCGCGTAACGATGGACGAACTCAAGGAGCGCATCGAAACGCTGAGCAACGTCGAAGGCGCAGACTGCCCGCTGTGCGGCCAACCCCTCACCGACGACCACCGCGAATCCATGCTCGCACAACTGCAAACCGAGGGCAAATCTCAGGGCGATACCTACCGGGCGAACGTCACACGCATGGAGGAAATCGTGGCGGAGATCAAAGCTACCGAAGCGCGCACGGCCGAAATGGATGATGCCTTAGCCGACCTCTCACGGTTGCAAAAGCGTGCCGGCGAACTTCAGGCCCAGCAGGAAGCAGCGACGCAGGCCCAGGCCGACCTAGCCGAGACCGAAGCACGCCTCGAAAATGTGCAAACCACGCTCGACGGGGAAAGCTACGCCCCGGAGGCACGCGCTCGGTTGGCTGTTCTTGCGGAAGACCGTGCTGCCCTCGGCTACGATGAGAGCGCCCACGACGAGCACCGCGAAGCACTCGACACGTACCGCGAGTACGAAGACCTCAAGCGCCGGTTGGATGTCGCGGTCGAATCGCTAGACGGCGTGACCGAACTTATCACCGGCTACGAAGCCAACGTCGCCAAGTTGACTGAGGCTATCGCCAAAGACGAAGCCACCCTCGCCGAGATGGACGAGGAAATTGCGGCGTTGGAGGCGAAGATGATCGTCTTCGAGGCGCGTGAGCGCGAGGTGATGCAAATGCGCACCGAGGAGCGCGAGGCGAACAACCGCGTCATCACGGCGGAGCAGGCCCTTGCTGCCGTGGAGGCCGCCAAAGCGCGCAAGGCGACCCTCAGCGAGCGCCGCGACGGCCTCAGCGAGGCGCGCGGGGTGTACGAGGATTTGCGCAAGGCCTTCGGCAGGAACGGCGTCCCGGCGATGATTATCGAGACGGCCATCCCCGAACTCGAAACACTTTCGAATAACCTGCTGCTGCGGATGACCGATGGCCGCATGACACTGAAGTTCAGCACTCAGCGCGAGAAAAAGAGCGGCGAGGGCGTCTCGGAGACGCTGGACATCGACATTGCCGACGAGATCGGCACACGCAACTATGAGATGTACAGCGGCGGCGAGGCCTTCCGCATCGACTTTGCGATTCGGGTGGCGCTGAGCAAGCTACTGGCCCGCCGCGCCGGTGCCCACCTCGAAGTGTTGTTCGTCGATGAGGGCTTCGGCACGCAGGACGCCGACGGACGTAACAAGCTCATCGAGGCCATCAACGCGGTGAAGGACGACTTCGACCTTATCCTCGTCATTACGCACATCGACGACCTGAAGGACGCCTTCCCGGTGCACATCGTCATCGACAAGACGCCGCAGGGCAGCCTCATCGAGGTACAATAGCGCTATTCTAATGTGGAGGGTTAACCAATGGAGCAGCCGCAGGAAAAGGTAAGTCTCACGCTGGGGGAGTTCCAGGCCATGCCGGAAACGACCGACCGCATTGAACTTATCGACGGCGTGCTGGTTTTGAGTCCGACGCCGAAAAACCCACACCAGGATGTAATG
>CAYSVE010000327.1:0-6827 GCA_964434365.1 uncultured Anaerolineaceae bacterium
AAAGTAGTACGTGTTACCCTGGATGGCCGGGAAGTCGATGCGAGAGAGATCGCCGGAATCCGGGTCGCTGCACTCGAGTTCTACCAGCGAGCCAGGCGTGCCCACGGCACGGGTGAGCACCGTATCGAAGCCGCTACCGATGGTGTCTGCAATCATAGACTGGCTGGTGGTCGGTGTAATGCGATACCACACACCATTCGTCAAGTCGCCATCACAGTCGGCTTCGGTGTCGGTAAGGGCATTCGCGATGTTGACTGCATCGGTAAACGGAATGCTGTTCGAAGTGTTGGTGGCAGTTGCTGATGTGTCGTTAGCGACCTGGAATGCGATCGTGGGCGCATGTGTGTAACCAAGCAAAAGGGCGAGGGCGCATAGGGCAATCGCTGGCTTCAGTGTGTTCATATGAGGCCCCTCAGGGTATGTTTTTGCGACTATATTATTGTAACGACCTTTCGCTATTATGGCTATATATTGTCGTGGCTGAAGGATATTTAGTTCAAGTTATTTTGGTAAGCTAACAGCGAGAGGGTGTGAGGCGGCGGACTACGCACGACTTGCTGTGGAGCGTCGGTTAGTCCCGCTCTTTCTGGTGCCTGCCCACATCCTGCAATGCGAAATCTGGTGGCAAGGTGCCATCTACATCACGGAGGAACAACGCCGCGTTGATGACGCCATCCACAAAGGTGGCTTTCATCCCGGCGATCTGCGCAGCAGTCCCGGCGACGAATTGCAGAACTTTGTTCTCCAACCCTACGACGACCGTCCAACCCAGGCGGCGATGCCGAGGCCACGTGGCGGCCATAAACGCGTTCAACGAGAGCGGGGCCTTACCGTGAGGGTTTGCGACAACAACCATATGTATCGGATGATCCAGAGCCGCGTCGAGCATCGCATTCAGCGGCCCGTCGATCTCGATCATCTCATCAATGGTGATATCGCCAACGTTGCGGTGGATAATTACACGGTCTTCCAAGGCCCACTCAAGTTCGATCGGCATAGGGTCCTCCAATACTCGTCGGGATGGCGAGTGGCGTCGCGCGTATGACTCCAGTAAATTATATTTCATAGTGATATATATCAAAATATACTCGATGCTTCGATGAATTTCTGCCTAGGCCAATCTTGGCTCGCCGCCGATTCCGTGCCATACTCCCGTCCCAAGTTCGACTGAGTACAACAGGAGCCGTTGCTATGGACACAAAGATGATTCGTGGGTGGCAGTACAGCCAACTGCGCCGGATGCTCGGCATCGTGGAGAACATTTTCGCGGGTTTCGAGGCTGATGAGGCGACAACCTTGCGCGATGGAGGCGACGGCTGGACCGCTGCCGAAGTCGCCGGACACCTGCGCGACTTCGAGGCGCTGTTTCACGAGCGGGCCGTCCTCACGGTACAGCACGGCAACCCGCCGCTGCCCTTCCCAGACCCGGCCCAACTCGCCGCCGAGCGTGACTACAACAGCCAACCGCTCGCCGAGAGCATCGCCGCGTGGAAAGCCAACCGCGAGGCGCATCTCGCATTTTTGGAGGGGCTGGAGGATGCTGCCTTTTTACGGATGGCCCAACACCCCAAGCGCGGACCCCTCACCCTGCTCGACCAACTCGCGCTAACGACCTGGCACGATATTTTGCATACCGAGCAGGTACAGAAGATTCTCGCGCAGCGGGGTTAGGGGTTCTGCGCGAGGGCCGGGCGCACAAGGGTGACGCCATCGCGCAGCAGTTTCGTCACGCCGATGACGACGGCGAAAAACTCCAACCGGCCAATCACCATCACACTCATCAACGTCCATAGCACGCCGGGCGGGGCATCGGCAGCCGTGACACCCACCGATAGGCCGACGGTGCCGATGGCACTCGCCACTTCGAACAGGCTATCGCCGATGGGGTAGCCATGTGCCGAGACAATGCCCACACCGAGGAACAGCGTGCTCATGTAGACGAATACATACAGTGCTGCCTCGCGCACCATTTCGTTGGTGAGGAAGGTGCGCTCGGGTCCACGCCAGATTTCCGGGCGATTCATCGTGTTCCTTGGCAAAAACGCCCGCTCGATTTCCCACGCGGCGGCCTTGAACAGCGCGAAAATACGAAACTGTTTGATCGCACCGGCGGTACTGCCCGTGTTCCCGCCGATAATCATCAACAGCGTGAGGACTAGCCAGCCGATAGGGGCCATCGCGCTGTAGTCGGTGATGTTGAACCCGGCAGTGCTCACCGCCGAGATCGATTCGAATAAGGCCTGCCGCAGTGCCATCCCCACCGCACCGAACTGACCCAGCCCAACAAAGAAGAACATGAGCGTTACGCTCACCGCGATGAGAATGCCCATGAGGCGTAACTCGCCGTTTTTACGAACCGCCTTAAAGCGTCGCCGCAGCAGCATCAACACAGTAAGGAAGTGAATGCTACCGAGCAGCATCAATATCATGATGACCATCTCTACGGCAACGCTGTCGAACTCGCCGATGGACCCGGCTCGCGTAGAGAAGCCTGCCGTTGCTGTCGCTGTGAAGGCGTGGTTCACCGCATCGAACCAGCCCATGCCCGCGAGGCGCAAGGCGAGGATACCGAAGATGTTGTACGCGGCGTACATACGCACCACGATCTCTGCGGAGCGGCGGACATTGGGCGCAAACTGTTCTGTGTGGCCCTCGGCGGAGGGGAGGCCGGTGCCGGTGGGGCCGGTAATCGCGCTGAGCACGATAATCACGAAGCCTGCGCCACCCACCAACTGAATCACGCTGCGGTAAAGCAATATGGCGCGCGGCATCTGCGTAACATCGACGACAGACAGGCCGGTGGAGGTCCACCCAGAAGTCGACTCGAACAGGGACTGGGTGAAACCCATGTGCCCGCCGATGATGAACGGCAGCGCGCCGAATACGATTGCCGCCGTCCACGATAGCACGACGACGACCATACCCTCCTGTACAGTAAGGCTGAAGGGCGTCTTCGGCAGATAGCGCCGTCGTAGCCACCAGCCGAGTACCAGCAGCGGAAGCCCGGGAATGACGAAATCCCATGTGTGGTTGAGTTCGTCTGGGTAGAAGGGCAGCATCAACAACGGCGAGAGGATCGTCACCGCGATGAGCAGGATAATCATCCCGGCGTAGCCAAGCAGTGCTTTGTACTGCCCCTTCAGATGTTGAATGTAACGCAACGACTATTCACCTGTGAGTACGTGCATGGCGTGCTCGTGCGTTTCGGTGGTGCTGAACACCACGACGTGGTCGTTGGCGTGGAGTTGGTTGCTGCCGCGTGGCACGATCATTTTGCCATCGCGGATGATGGCGGCGACGAGCGTGTCTTCGCCGAGGTCGATCTCCGAGAGCATTTTGCCCACGACGGGCGAAGCGCGGTCCAGCCGAACATCGGCGACGTGCACGCTACCCTCGGCAAGCGGCATCAGGTCGGTGATGTCGGTGAAGGACGTTTGTTGCTCGATCACGCTGGTGATGATGCGCGTTTTGCTGAGCGCAATGTTGATGCCCAACTGCTGGAAGATCGCCTCGTTTTCGGGGTCGTTCACCAGCGCAACCGTTTTCGGTACGTCGTACACCTTTTGCGCGATTTGGCACGCCACGAGGTTGTCCTGGTCGTTCGGTGTAAGCGCCAGCACCACATCGGCGCGGCGGGCACCGGCTTCTTCCAGGCTTTCGAGGGTGCTGCCATCGCCGAAGACGACCGTTGCGTCGGTCACACGGCATAGTTCCTGGCAGCGTTCCTCGCTACGGTTGATGATCGTGACTTTGTGCCCGGCGTCGCGCAAGTGCCGGGTGAGGAAGTACACGGTTTTGTCGCCACCGACGATGATGATGCGATACATGCCCATGCGGGTTTTTTTAGAACTCCTGTGCAAAGTCGAACTGAATGGCCTGCATGAATGCCTTGGCGCTAAGCTGCGTAGGGCTGATGGTGTCGATGCCAAGCTCGCTGTAGATGCGCTCGCGCACGGGGTCGTACACACGGGCGACGACATGCGGCACGTCGAAGACCATTTTGCCGATTTGCGCGACCATGATGTTGATGTTGTCCAGCGTGGTGGTGGCGAACAGGTAATTCGCCTGTTCGATGCGGGCCTGCCGCAACACATTCAGTTCGGTCGCGTCGCCCACGACGCGATACCCGCTAAACTCCACCGAAAGCTGGTCGAAGGCGTCGTCTTTGCGGTCTAGCACCACCACGGGGTGGCCCTTCGCGCTAAGGTTGTTCGCCAACAGGCCGCCGAGGCGACCACAGCCCACAACCAATACATTCTGACGTGCCATACTTGGGTACTACCTCCTAGGCGAGCCGGTACCGCAGCGGCTTGCCCTCAATATGATTGACGATGTTGATGTAATTGGCCGCACCCTCATTCGATGCGGCAGCGCTGCCGCCGGCGGCAGTGTGTGGTGTGAGCAGCACATTGCGGCGGGCTTTTGCGAGTGGCAGCAGGGGGTTATCCGCCTTTATCGGTTCCCACTCGAAGGTGTCGAGCGCTGCCCCTGCCAGTCTACCCGCGGTAAGGGCTTCTGCAAGGGCATTTTCATCGATGACGCTGCCACTGCCCGTGCTTACCACGGTGGCGGTGGGCTTCATCGCGCCGAACACATCCGCGTTCAGGCTCAGGTCGGTGGTGGGGTAGTAGGGCAGCAGGTTCACCAGCGTATCCACCTGTGGGTACATATCCTCCGGTTGGGTATAGGCGATACCTAGCTCGTCCTCGAACCGTTGCGGCAGGCGGCTACGCTTATGATACAGCAGCGTCACATCCCACCCTGCGAGACGCCGCGCCAATTCCACACCGATTTCGCCAAAGCCGACGATGCCGACCGTGCGACCCCAGAGGCCATATACGTGTTGTTGACCACTCCAGTTGTACGCGAAGGTGTCTTCGTCGGTACGCTTGCTTGCGCCCCACTGTGTCCCGGCTTCCAGTGCGATTTGCTCCGTCGGCACGAGGCGTTTCGCCAGCGCGAGCATCTGCATGATGGTGTGCTCGGCCACGCGAATCGTGCTGCCCTGCGGCCAATAGGCGACCTGCACCCCGGCCGCTTGCGCCGCATCGGTGTCGATGTCGTAGGTTTGCGAGCCGAGCCGCAACACCAGCTTGAGGGTCGGTGCGTGCGCAAACAAATCGGCATTCACCACGCCAGTACGCTCGGAGATGAGATAGGGCGCATCGGCCAAGGCTTCGTACAGCGCGGCGGTGTCTGGCTCTCGAAGCATGGTGATGTCCAGGGAAGCAGGGGCGTTGCGCAAGGCCGCCTCCTGATGGAAGACGCTACGCGCAGTGGTGAAGACGGTCTTGTAGGTGGTCATGGTCCAGTCAGTCCCAATGGCAACGAGGGCGATACCTAGGTCGCCCTCGATTGACCATTATACGCGATTTCCAGCTATTCCGCGCGGAGCGCTCGGGCTGTTACCAATTTCGAGAGCTTCCACGCCGGGTAAACGCCCGCGAGCAGTGCGGCGGCAATCGCCACGAGGAACGCCTGGCTCATTTCGGCAGGCAGCAGGATGAACTGCATCGACCAACCGAACGAACGAATGTTGATCACGTAGATGAGCACCGCCGCCAGCGCCAACCCAATGGGGATGGCAAGCAAGCTCGCCACGAAGCCCATCAGCCCGGTTTGGATGAGCGTAAACGACCGCAGTTGCCCCGGCGTAAGGCCGATCGCGCGCATGAGGCCGTACTGGCGCGTGTTTTCGAGTTGGAGCGACAACAGCGCAGACAAAATGCCGATGAATGCCACCACCGTCGCCAGCAAGCGCAGCGCCACCGTGATGCTAAACGCCTGGTCGAACACCTCGAAGACGCCTTCGCGCAGGCTTCGGTTACTTTGCACAACCAAGTTGAAACCGCTCAACGTCTCGGTTTCCAGTTGGTCGATGACCGCCGGGATGTCCTCGGGGTTGGGCACATAGGCCGCCACCGACGAAATGCGCCGGTCGTCGTAGAATTCGTGGTAAGTATCCATGCCCATGAGCAGCGTGCCCTGGTCGGTGGTGTAGTCGAAGAACACCCCGAAAACTTCGAAGGTTTGCTCACCCTCGTCCGTAAGCAGCGTGATGGTGTTGTTCTGCCGCGTGATGCCTCGGCGGAACGCAAACGGCTCGCTCGCCATGACGAACCCGGCATCGAGTGCGGCCTGCACATCCTCTGCCGTAGACCACACGAAGCGCCGGTCGTTCCCGGCGAGGTCGAAATCGACGGCGTTGATGTTCACGGGCGGCAAGTCGGGGAAGTTCGGCGCGGTTGCGGTCACCTGTCGGGCGGCGGATACCCGCTCGACACCCTCGGTTTGCAGGATGAGATCACGTACCACTGGGTCCACGCCGACAGTCGCGCGGTTACTCGTCAGCAGTGGCGCCGAGACGTAGACATCGGCACTGAGCGTCGTCTCCAGCCAATCGGCGACTGTGGTACGGAAGCTGCTAATCATCACACTCACGCCGACGATCACACTCACCGCGACCGTGAGCGCAGCCACCGCCACCGACGTGCGGCTCAACGAGCGACTCACCGCGCGCGGGGCCATCCGCCCCAGCACACCGAAAACGCGGTCGGTGAGCGGGGTGAGGGCGTGCATTACCCCATCGAGGATGAGTGGTGTGAGCAGGGCCGCCCCCAACACGATGCAAAACAGCGCCGCGAAACTCAGAAACACGCTATTGCTGGGGATTTGCAGTATCAGCAGGCCGACGATAATCGCGCCGACGCCAACCCCCGTTATCAAGGGGAGTTGCTGCCGCGCCTGGTCCTCGATGGAACTGCGGCGCAGCACGCCTGCGGGTGGGGTGCGCGTGGCATCCCACGACGGAATCGCCGCCGCGACAA
>CAYSVE010000328.1:0-6798 GCA_964434365.1 uncultured Anaerolineaceae bacterium
GTCATCATCGATGTGCAGCGCGGCGGCCCCAGTACGGGGATGCCCACCACGCCCGAACAGGGCGACCTGTTGCAGGTGATGTTCGGGCGCAACGGCGAAAGACCGCTGCCCGTCATCGCCCCTGCGACCCCGTCCGACGCCTTTAATGCGGCCATCGAGGCCTTCCGCTTCGCCGTCCGCGCGATGACACCGGTGATTCTGCTCAGCGATGGTTACCTTGCGAACTCATCGGAGCCGTGGAACATCCCCGACCCGGACAGCATCGCGCCGATCGAGGTGACGCACCCGCCCGCCCGCCAACCCGAGGATGAGGCGTTTAAGCCATTCGCGCGCGATATCGTGTCGCTGGCACGCCCGTGGGCGATCCCGGGTACACAGGGCCTCGAACATCGCCTGGGTGGCCTGGGCAAAGCACCCGAGACCGGCAACGTGTCGTACGACCCGGACCATCAGGCGTTGATGATCAACGACCGCCAGGAGAAAATCCAGCGTTTGCAGGAGATCATCCCGCCGATCGAAGTATTTGGCGCGCAGCGTGGTAAGCTTCTGCTGGTAAGCTGGGGCAGTACCTTCGGCGCGGTGCGAAGTGCCGCCCAAAAGGCATTCGAAAGTGGCAAGCCGGTGGGGCACATCCACCTGCGCAACCTGAACCCCTTCCCGCGTGACCTGGAAGCGGTGCTGCGCCGCTACGACACGGTGTTACTGCCGGAGATGAACCTGGGCCATCTGGCGCTGCTGATTCGTGGGCGCTTTGGTATGGACAACATTATTTCCTTCCCGAAGGTGAAAGGTCGCCCATTCACTATCGGCGAAGTGCTGGTGAAAATCGACGAGGTGCTTTCGGAGGTTTAGTCATATGAATGATAATTCGCAAACCATTGTGCTCATCCACTACAAGGCCGATGGCGCCGACAGCTGGGACCACGACACGCGCAACTTCGACCGGGTGCCGGAAGTGGGGGAATTTTTTACCATGGCCCGCGAAGAACCATGGTTCGAGGTGAAGCTGGTGTTGCATATGGCCTTCCCGCTCGACTACGACGCGGAAATTTGGGCCACGCAAGTGGACGGCAAAGCGGTCCGCGCGGCCCTGTAAGCGCATGACGACCGACGTGAAGCGGCTCACGGTTGAGGCCTTCTGGAAGGATTATGCCGACCGGGACTTCGAACTCAGCGAGGGGAAACTGATCGAAGTGAGTCCATCTGGCAAAAAAGCGAGTAATGTTGGCGGATTAGTTCTTACGTTCATCAACATGTATTTGCTTGAAAACCCAATCGGCGAAACAACAGGTGCTGATGGCGGGTATCAACTTGATGAAGACACCCTACGCGCGCCCGATGTTGGCTATTACGCCAATGAGAAGATAGCTAGGGTCGAAGACGACGATAAATACTTACCGTTTGCGCCCGATCTGGCGGTGGAGGTCGTTTCACCTAGCAACAGCATGGCCGACATGCAAACCAAAATCGGCGAGTATTTTCGTGCGGGGACGAAGCTCGTGTGGGTACTGTTTCCGAAGACGCGCGAGGCCGTCGTGTGGTACCCCGACGGTACGGCCAAAATCGTGACGGATTCCCTCGACGGTGAGGATGTACTGCCGGGCTTCTCGCTGGAACTCGCGAAAGTGTGGCCGCAGGATTTGCCGTAGCCAGCACGCATGTCGTGTAGGGGCGCAGGCGATACACAGCCTCGCCCACCCGAACACAAACACATAGCGTGTAGGGGCGCAAGCACATCAACCGGACGTAGCATGCTACGTCCCTACAACCCAAGAAACCAAGCAACCTTATGAGAGGTAATCGTAACCATGTCCGACGTTATCCCGATTAACGATATTCCGAAGTACACCCGCAAGGACTTCGTCAGCGACCAGACGGTGCGCTGGTGCCCTGGCTGCGGCGACTACGCTATCCTCGCCAGCGTGCAGAAGGCCCTGCCCGCCATTGGCATTCGCAAGGAAGACATCGTCTTCATCAGTGGCATCGGCTGCTCTAGCCGCTTCCCCTACTATATGGACACCTACGGGATGCACACCGTCCACGGGCGCGCGCCGACCGTCGCGACCGGCCTCAAACTGAGTAACCCGGAGCTTAGCGTGTGGCTCGTCACCGGCGACGGCGACGGCCTGAGCATCGGCGGCAACCACATGCTGCACATCTGCCGCCGCAATGTGGATGTGAACATTCTGCTGTTCAACAACCGCATTTACGGCCTCACCAAGGGCCAATACTCGCCCACATCGCCCGTCGGCAAAAAGACAAAGTCGACGCCGATGGGGTCTATCGACCGCGACATCAACCCGGCGGCAGTCGCCCTCAGCGCCGAGGCGACCTTCGTCGCGCGCACGCTCGACGCCGACACCCGCCATATGGACCCGGTGCTGCAAGATGCCGCCGCCCACAAGGGCACCTCCTTTGTGGAAATTTTGCAGAACTGTGTGATCTTCAACGATGGCGCGTTCAACCACGTCGCCGACCGCTCCACCCGTGCCGATAACGCGCTCTACCTGGAGCACGGCAAGCCGATGATCTTCGGGGCCGACAACGACAAGGGCATTCGCCTGAACGGCTTTAAGCTCGAAGTCGTGGACCTGGGCGAACACTTCAGCGAAGACGATTTGCTCATCCACGACGAGACCGACCCCACGCTGGCCTACCTCATCAGCAAAATGGAGCACCCCACACACCCGGTGCCGATGGGCGTCATTTATCGCAACGATGCACCCGTCTACGAGCAGGAGGTGATGACGCAGGTCCACGAGGCGGTGGGGCAACGCGGCGAACCCGACCTGCACGCGCTGTTTCATGCCGATGACACGTGGACCGTCAGCGAAGAAGCAGGCGCGATGGAAGTCGACGCCGAAGGCAGTTCGGTCGTCAGCGAGTTCGATGAGGCATATGTCGAAACCGTGGAGCGCGAATTGAGCGGCGACGAGGATTACTTCCAGCCGTCCGAGATTCACCAGGGCCTCGAAGACGACCCGATTTCCAACCTCAACTTTACCGCAGACGTGCTGACGGTGGGGCCAGACGCCTCGCTGAAGACGGCTATCGACAAGATGCAGGCCAACAACATCGGCTCCATCCTCATCACCGACGAGGCCGGGCACCCTATCGGTATTTTCACTGAGTTCGATGTGCTGGTGAAGGTCGCCGGGCAGGTCGAAGACCTTGAGGGTGCGCTGGTCGCGGAGTACATGACGTCCAACCCGGATTCGCTCCCGGCGTACATGCCCATCGCGAACGCGCTGCACCTGATGGCCGTGCATCACTACCGGCACGTGCCCATCGTCGATGACGAGGGGGTGGCCGTGGGCATCATTTCGTTCCGAGACATCGTGCGCTACATCGAAACGTACTTCGACCCCGAAGCGCGGGCATAACATCGTTAGGGTTGAGGACTGAGTGATGCGTTGGGGCGCAGGTGAGATGTATGTTTCGCCTGCGCCCTTTGCAACGACGCGGCAGGTTTATTGTCGCTACAAGGAGCCTTCGCCTGCCAGCCAGGGAACGGATTTGATTGGCATTTGTTGTTTATGTATATATTATTATGAGTGGAAGTGAGGGGATTTGAACCCCTGTCCTAGAGTTTCGACTTAACACGTCTACAGGCATAGTCTGGTCAGTTAGGTTTAACCGCAAGCCACCTGGACAGACACAGTTTACTTACGGCGATCCGAAGGTCACTCTGGCGCGCGTATCGGAGTCGGCAACGTCGCACCCTATCTTTAGTGTCGCCGAACGCCCGGTCCGATAGAGAGGAGGACGCCGACGGCTGACATCATTGTGTCAGCAACTCATCAGGCTACTTACGCAGCCATCGGAGCGTAGTTGGTGTTGTTGGCACCTAAAGGTATGCATCCTTTTTACGAGGCTGGGATGCTCCTCGGCCTGCAATGCTAAATCAGCCACCCCAGTCGAAGCCATGTCACTCCCGTGGGTTGGCAATTCACATTGGATGTGATTGGTAATCTGCCTAGCAATCATTATAGCAGGGTTTGCGCGTTTATCTACCGTGGACCATTAAAACCCTGTAAGAACCGGTTGAGCGTGGCCGGGGCTGGCGCAGAAGCGCCCCTGCGCGTACACTCCCCCGCGCTATGATTCGACAACGTCTCCTCCTCACGGCTTACGCGCTGCTCGCGCTCGTCATTTTCGTCGACCTGGTGCCGTTTTTGCGGGGTGGGTTCGGCTGGCGCTGGCCCTACCTCCTCGCCGATGCACCGCGCGCGGTCGGCTTCGCGCTGCTGACGGTCGGCTATGTGCTGGGGGCGTGGTTCGCGCGGCGGCGTGCGCCGTTCGCGCAGGCGTGGGCGTTCATCGGCGGGGTGGTGCTAGGCGTGGGCGCTGTGTGGCTACGAAACCCCGACCCGCTGTACGAACTCTTCGCACGGACGGCGAGCGGCCTCACGACGGGGCCGCACATGGCCGCCGCTCAACTCGACTGGACGCGCGCCACACTCGTCGACTGGCCGGTAATTATGCGGGGCTACGACGGCGTGAGCCAGCATGTGGCGCTCGCGCCGCCGGGGCTGCCGCTGCTCTACCGGGGGGTTGCGGCCCTCACGCCCGCCCCCCTCGCCGACGCGTTGCACGTCGTGTTGTTGCCGTACCAATGCCACAACTATGCGCTGCTGAGCTACACCCCGGCAGAGTGGGCGTCGGCGGCCTTCGGCATGGCGATGCCGGTGTGGGCGGCGCTGGCAGTTTTTCCGCTGTGGGGTGTGGGCAAACGCCTGGGCTACCCTCCGAACGAGGCCGTGCTGCTGTGGCCGCTTGTACCGGGCGCAATTGCCTTCGCGGGGACGTTCAATACGCTGTACCCGGCCCTCGCCCTGACGGCGCTGTGGGCCTTCACTTTTCGGTGGCCGGGTGGGTATGTTGCGGCAGGCTTCATCTGCGGCACCCTGACCTTCGCGAACTTCAGCATCGTGCCGCTGGCGGCGTTCTTCGGCTTTTATGCGCTGTTGACGTGCCGCCCGTTCGGCGCGGCGGTGCGGGCAGGGGTGTGGTTCGGGGTGGGCTTCTTCGCCCCATGGATCGCCTATGCGGCGCTCGGTGGCCCCGCCCCGTGGACGCTGCTGCGCACCGCCTTCGATATTCACCTGGAACTCGACCGGCCTTACCTGCCGTGGCTGTGGCTGCACACCTGGGATTTCGCGATTTTCGCCGGGCTGCCGTTGATCGTGCTTAGCCTGTGGGCCGCATTCAAGCGCGATGCGGTCGCGCTGGCACTGTGGCTGACGCTCGCTGCGGTGGTGGTCAGCGGCACCGGGCGCGGCGAAACCGGGCGCGTGTGGCTGTTCTTCGCGCCGTTCGCGCTCACCGCCGTGACGCAACGCAACTGGCGCACGACGGTCGTTGCGCACGCGCTACTTACGGCGGTGATGCTCGTCGGCTGGGATGTCATCGGCACCGACTTGACGCCGCCGCCGGCGCTGCCACAAACCGCCCCCGCAAGCACTCCGGCCACCGTCGATTTTGGCGGCGAGTTTGCGCTCGTAGGCTGGGAGGTGGACGCCGAAACCGAAGCCATCGTGCTGCGGCTCGATTGGCGCGCTGCGGAACGACTCACGACGCCGTACTGGTTCGCAGGGTTGTTAGTCGGCCCGGAGGGCGCGCCGGTCGGCGAGACGGTGGTGTGGCAGCCCAACGCGACCAACTTCCCGGCGACATGTTGGCCCCCCGGGGTGCGCGTCGGCGACGAAATTGCGCTACCACTGCCCGCCGATGCCCCCCCAGGTGATTACTACATCAGCCTGGCGGCCTTCGCCGATGAAAACAACCCGGCAGACCGCATCGCCGTCGATGGGACGGATTCGCAGGTGGGCTTAGGGCCGATTACCGTACGCTAAAAAGTGGAACCGGGCGACGTTTGTGACCGAAGTTTATCGAGGTCGGCGTGGATGAGCTTCAGGGCGTCGTCGGGGGTAGCGACGGCATGCGCGCGGTCGCGCCACTGCCTGCTGAGGCGGCGCAACACACCGAAGCCCATCCGCATGGGCGTGTTATCGATGATGATCACGAGGAACCGAATTTCGTCGGGCATACCTTGCATCACCTTCAAGCCATGGGTAACCTGGTTGCCCACGGGCACATAGCCGTCGCTGAGGTCTGCGATGATGTATCCGTGCGGAATATCACTTTCGACGATCAGTGCATTTGCCTGCTTGGACGCTGCGAAATACGCGTCCCAGGTCCACGGCTCGGTGTACGTTACCAACACGATACCGTGCGCTTCATCTTGCCACTCGACGGTGATGCCCATAAAGTTTACTTTTCGATTCATTTTCTCTCATACTTTAGCGGTCGTTATTTGCCATGGCAATGCCGAAGCGCAAGAGTTCGTTCATCAACCCACTTACCGAATAGCTAATGATCGTATCTGTCTGTCGAAAAATCGGTGCGGTGGGGTCGGTATTCACAGCGATGATGTGGCCGCTATGCCCGACGCCCTGCATGTGCTGCACCGCGCCGCTGATCCCCAGCGCGAGGTACACCACAGGCGCAATCGACGGGCCGCTTTGCCCCACCTGCGCCACATCCACGCCCATGTCGACGACGGCACGGGTACCCACCACCGCCGCGCCGAATTGCGCCGCAAGCGGGTGCAGTTGGGTTTCGAAGGCGTGCTGAAGCCGCCACCGCGTAGGATTTGGGGCATCCGCCGGGGCAGGGACTGTCGGGTCGATGACGCCTTTGCCCCCACCGATGACCAGCCGCGCGTGTTCGATTGGCGGCGGGCCGGGGTGGTGCGTCTCGCGCTCGATGGCGTAACCGGGGGGTGGGGTCAGGTTG
>CAYSVE010000329.1:0-6779 GCA_964434365.1 uncultured Anaerolineaceae bacterium
GCCGTGGCCTTTTCGCGAGCGATGGCGGCACGTCGCTGCCCCCGGCGCTCCAGGTACAACTGACGCGCTTCCGGGCCCATCTCGGCAAACCAGGGCAGCTTCGTCGGGAAGTGGCAGTGAAAGTCGATAATTTCGAGTCCTAGGTACATGCACGCCCCATATCATAATTCGGCTAGTAGGAAATGATTATAGCAAGGTTAACTCAAAACGCACGGTGCACAATTGTGGGCCATGCTGCACGGTTGGGTTGTCGAGGGAAATAGGGGCATGTGGGAAACAAAAAATGGGACACCGGGTGGTGTCCCACTTGTATTGGCGATGGCAAGAGTCGAACTTGCGACCAAAGGCTTATGAAGTTTTTGCTGCTAATCACTCATAATCGCCCTTTTTCTTAACACTGTTCAGCTAAATTGGTCCCGGAGTTTGTCGATTGTGTGGTGTGTTTCCATATTGAGAAGAATCTGTTCTGTACCGAAGCTCGATTGGATTCTGCTCAGCCCATAGAGGCGTTGCTTGTGTTACTCCATGTCCCCCAAATGACGGACACGCCTACTCCCCAATCTTGTTAATCTGCCTTAAATGAATATCGGTTCGATTGAGGAAGGTTGGTTCGTATGCGTCCCGGTTTTGCAATGGGCTACTTTACAGATAATTTGATACTGAAGCCCAAACGCCGCCTTGAAATTCTCCCTGGCGAGAGTGTCACACAAGAGAACCTCAAGTTAATCAAAACCGCAGGGATAGTAGATGTCGAAATCGGGGCATTCTTTGATTGGAAGCGGTCCTCGGACGAACTACGGTCAGTCGCATCAATGCTGAGCGACGTGGGCATGAACGTCCATTCTTTTCATCAGAGCGGCTTCAAGACGTTGCTCAACACCCCAGATGACCCTGGTTTTCAACAATCCTATGATGAGTGCCTTGCACAAGCCGAGGCGCTTGCCGTGTTCGAACCCGAGGTGATGGTCATCCATGTGGTTACACCAGATGTTCCTCCCGGCGACATTTCTGAAGCAGAATTAAGTCGCTCCGGGGAAAGTATGAACCAGTTCGGCGCAGCCTGTCGGCAGTTTGGCGTTAAGCCCGGCGTTGAAAACTCACCCATTGCCAACTCCATCAACTACAACCTGCGGTTGATTCAATACACCGACCCTGAATATGTCGGACTCACAATTGATGTGGGTCATGTGCACTGTATGGGTCACGACGCTGTCGCCGCCATACAACAGGCGGCTGGTCGTCTTATTCACCTGCACATTGCTGACAACCACGGTCCAGAAGAGGGAGACGTGCATCTGATTCCCCATGAGGGCACGGTTGATTGGGCAGGTGTCTACAAAACTCTGCTAGATGTGAATTACCCAGGCGTATTTATGTTTGAGTTGGTGCATAGACGCTGTCCTGAGCAGGTTCTGAAGCAGGTTATGGACAGCTTCAACCGTATGCAATCAGATGTATCCCTTCTTTCGTGAATGAGCTGGCGGATTGCTAGTTTTTTCTTTTGCAAACACTCTGAGAGGATAGAAACGGTGAACAAACGTTTATTCATCACAATCGCTGTGAGCTTTCTGGCAATCAGCGTACTCTTTGGCGCTGTTCAGGCGCAGGAATCGACCAGCCAGGTCGTTATCCCGATGGCGGGCATGGAAGTTGCACGTGAACTCCACCCGAACGATGCTCACTTTGAGCTTGGACTTGCAATCATGTCAAACGTTGCAGAAACACTCGTACGTTATTCCACTGAGGATGCATCGATTGTCCCGAGCTTAGCTACTGATTGGGAAGTCTCCGACGATGGCATGACCATTACGTTCAACCTTCGTGAGGGTGTAACGTTCCACAATGGAGACACCTTCAGTGCTGAAGACGTAATGGCAAGCTGGGAAGTGCTCCAGGCGGACGAGGTTATTCTCGGTCCGTTTAGCAACATGCTGTTGAACACCAACGGTGCAGACGTCGTCATGGTGGATGACATGACGGTTCAGATTGTTTTGCCAGAGCCAAACCCCGGCGTGTTTGACCTTCTCGCTCGCGGTCTATACATCGGTCCGAGCGGCCCGATGCTGGAAGACATCGACAATATTGACGGCAGCCGTCTACAGCGCTATCCAATCGGTACCGGACCTTACATGGTGGTTGAACACGAGACTGACGACATCGTTCTTGAGGCATTCTCGGACTACTGGGGCGAGCCAGCCAACATTCAGCGCGTCATCATCCAGGCTCAGGCAGACGAGATCGGTGTTGCTGCGGCAATGCGTGCTGGGGAAGGTGACATTACCAACTTCAGCGTGAATACGATGGCAGGATTGGAAAATGAACCTGGCTACTTAACTCAGTCGTCCCCGGCATTGACAGCTTGCACGCTGTTCATCAAGCCAGACTTTAGCAGCCCGTTCATGGCAGAGCGTGACGTCCGTGTTGCGGTTGCCCACGCAATTGACCGCCAGAACATCATCGACACCGTTTTCGGTGGTAACGCGGTTGACCTGGCATATTGGCGTGCACCTGGTCTGCCTTTGGCTGCTGACGTTCCGCCGATTCCGTACGATGTAGAGCTCGCAACGGAACTGATGACTGGCGCTGGCTTTGAGCTGAACGACGATGGAATCTGGACCCGTGACGGCGAAGAATTCTCATTGACCTTCGCAAACATCGGACCAACGTCATCCACGACGGACATGAACATCCTGATTGCTGACAACCTGAGTGAGTTTGGTGTGGCAACGAGCTTCGTTGACTACCCGGATACGGGTACCTACCGCTCCGTGCCGGAAGACCGCACTGAGGAGATTTACGCAGGTTGCACCGGTTGGACTCGCTTCGTTCCGCTGGACTTCCGCTTCCTGGCAGTTTCTCACGACGCTGCTGAGCGTTACTACTTCTTCCGCGAAGGATTCATTCCGCCAAGCCCACAAGTTGCCCTGATCAATCAGATGTTCCAGACCTTCGACGAGGCTGAGCAAATGGAATTGATCCAGGAATACATCGAAATTGCTCAGGATGAAATGGCCCCGTTTGTGCCGCTGGTTGCACCAACTGCAACGATTATCTACAAGGACAACCTTGAGAACGTAAATCTCACATCTCTGCCGGGTGTAACTGGCTGGATGACACGGATTGCTGACTGGGAACTGTCTGAGTAAGCTCTATATAATCGGTGATTACTCTCGACAGGGTAATCACCGACCCCCATTGTTCGAATTGCATGGCGAAGCCAAGCCCCTATGCGCGATTATGCTATCCGTCGAATACTCCTATTAGTTCCACAACTATTTATTCTATCCTTGATTACATTTGGCATCACACGGATCGTCCCCGGAGAACCGGGAATTGTTGACCAAGTGAGCGATGCCATGGCAATGGCAGATCCGCGCTTCGAAGAAACGATTCGCATGCATCTTGGATTAGATCGTCCGCTGCATGTCCAGTATTGGGACTGGCTCGTTCATGTCGTCCGATTCGACTTTGGCAACTCATATGTCAATCTCTCCATGCCGGTTTCTCAATTACTGATTCAGCGACTTTGGCCGACGTTACTCCTCACGGGCACATCACTGATAATTGCCACTGTCGGTGGCACGCTAATTGGTGCGCTTGCGGCTCGCTGGCGCAACACATGGATTGATCATTCGCTGACTTCATTTACATTTTTCTTCCTGTCTGTGCCCAACTTCTGGGCTGCCATTATCGCACTGACAATATTTGCCATCTGGTTGGACTGGCTGCCGAGTAGCGGTATGACCGCTCCTGGTGAGCCCGCCACACTCCGAGGCGTTGCAACTCATCTTATCTTGCCAGCGAGTGTTCTTGGATTGAGTTTAATGGCAACTATTGCGCGCTATGTGAGGTCCAGCGTGATCGAGGTCATGAGCGAAGATTACATCAGAACGGCGCGGTCTAAAGGCTTACATGAACGGGTTGTCTTTGGCAGGCACGCGCTGCGTAATGCGCTGCTTCCCGTAGTTACCATCACTGGTCTGCGGCTGCCGATCCTAATTGGTGGTTCTGTACTAGTGGAGCGGGTGTTTTCCTGGCCAGGACTAGGCCGCGCATCTGTTGATGCTGCACTCAACCGCGATTATCCGGTTACGATGGCACTGGTGATGTTGGTGGGTACATTGACGATTGTTGGAAATTTGATTGCTGACCTAGCATACGGATTCCTGGATCCGCGCATTCGAGACGAAGAATGACACCAGAACCAGAGACACATGAAGGCACATCGTCGCGTGTGGACGAGCTGGCAACAGTCAATTTGTTGTATACAAAGCAACGGCCAGAGTGGCGGCGATTGGTCGACCGATTCGTTGCCCATCGGCTAGCCGTGATTTCGCTAGGGTTCCTGCTGGTGTTGACGCTTGTGGCAGTGTGGGGACCTTGGCTTGTTCGTGTCACGCTTGATACAGATGCACAGGAAATCCACGCAGGAATGCGGAATCGTCCGCCCTCGTGGGACCATCCATTTGGCAATGACGAGCTTGGGCGAGATCTTCTCGCGCGAGTTGTGGATGCGGTGCGTATCACGTTGATTGTTGGGCTTCTGGTGGTTGTCGTTTCCAATGTTATTGGATTGCTTGTGGGTGGTATCGCCGGGGCATTTGGAGGCGCCATCGACACAACGCTCATGGTGATTCTAGACACGCTGATCGCGATACCTTCCTTCTATTTGCTTTTGGCGATTGCGTCCTATGCCGCCGAATTCACGATCACAGGCATCATTGTAGTCATCGCTCTCACGTCGTGGATGGGAATCGCGCGAATTGTACGTGCGGACTTCATTGCACTCAAGAACCGTGATTATGTACTCGCCGCGCGTTCATTGGGCGCTCCCCAATCATGGATCATCATGCGGCAGATTCTTCCGAATGTAGTGCCTACTATCCTCGTAGCGACCAGCCTCAGTGTCGGCAGCGCAATCATTATTGAGTCCGCGCTCAGTTTCCTTGGTCTTGGCGTGCAAACCCCTCGTGCAAGCTTGGGTACGCTGCTTAGTCGTGCCCAGCAGTACGTTTGGACGGCTCCGCGCTTAGCCATTATTCCTGGTATGACTATTGTATTTATTGTTCTGGCATTCAATTACATCGGCGACGGCCTCCGCGAGGCACTGGATCCGCGCCTTAACGTCGATGGCTGAGGTACGAGATTGTGCTTGAAGCCCGGCTGACTAGGCGGACACATACGTGAGCCTCGGCGAGCATCCTTTGATAATCCGTCTTATGCGATACAACGAATCTGATAGTGTATGTCGTCAGAGCAAATCGGACAGAAAGGGAAGGGAAATAAAGGAGGGAGTTCCCGATGGTTTTACCCCGAAAGCTGGCGCTGGCGCAAGTAATCTGCACGGCGCAACTGAAGGGTGTACTGCTTGATCTGTTGCCGACGCGACAGCACCTGTTGCTGCCGCCCGTGGTAGACATCGGCGGGGACGACGTTGTCCAGTGACTCGTGGTTGCGCTGGGGATTGTAGTAGCCGACTAAGTCGGCGATAGCCTGTCGCAACTGGGTTGGGGTGTAGTAGACGTCGAGCTTGACAAGCGACTTCATTGAGCGGTGGTAGCGCTCAATCTTGCCTTGGGTCTGCGGATGATACGGTGCGCCGCGCACATGGTTCATGCGATGGCGCTTGAGATAGGCCGCCAGGGGTGCGGAGACAAAGGCGGGGCCTACCCTTGCCCCGGTTACGGCATCCGCGCCAGCCCAACTCAACGAGAACATAGGCGAAGTTGTAATCGGTGGGGGCGAGGTGCTCACCCTCACGACGGTCGCCAACTGGGACACGGCCCTATCGATTGTTTTAGATGGTGAGGAAATTGCCTTCAACAACGATGGAGGTGGCCTGCCAAACTACAATTCATCCCTGTCTGCCACACTCCCGGCAGGCGGCGTTTACGATATTGTCGTGCGAAGCTTTCGCAACAACTCTGGCGGCGAGTACACCCTCATCATCGAGTCGGAAGACGCGGCGACAGTCACACCTACGGCGTCACAGTCGGCTACGGCCACACCGTCGTAGTAACGGGTTGGCTCAACAAAGCCTCAGTGTATGGAATAGATTCAAGCGTACAGAGAGGACAAAACAGAGGAGTTGACCCAAAACGAAAAATGGACTACTTTGGAGGTAGTCCATAATTCGAAAAAGCACCGATTGTATTTGGCGATGGCAAGAGTCGAACTTGCGACCAAAGGCTTATGAATCCTCTGCTCTGCCACTGAGCTACATCGCCGTAAGTAGCGGGGGTAGGATTCGAACCTACGACCTCCGGGTTATGAGCCCGACGAGCTGCCTCTGCTCTACCCCGCATCGTATGTTCCACATTATAGGCCTGCACCCCAACCGAGTCAACGGGAACTTTGTTAAAAGGTTACAAGAAACTCAGCGATTTCACCGCCGCTTAACACCCATCCAGTGGTATAATGAACGTCTGTTCTGTAAAAAACCATACTGCGAGGGACCATGCCACAGTTCGAACTGGTTTCGGAGTTCAAGCCGACGGGCGACCAGCCGCGCGCGATCGAAGGGCTGGTAGAAGGTGTACTCAGCGGAGAGAAACATCAAACGCTGCTGGGTGCAACCGGCACCGGCAAAACCTTTACGATGGCGCATGTCGTGCAGACGACGCAACGCCCCACCCTGGTACTGGCCCACAACAAAACACTCGCCGCCCAACTGTATGCCGAGTTCAAGGAGTTCTTCCCGCGCAACGCGGTCGAATACTTCGTGAGCTACTACGACTACTACCAGCCAGAGGCATATGTCCCGCGCCACGACCTGTACA
>CAYSVE010000330.1:0-6765 GCA_964434365.1 uncultured Anaerolineaceae bacterium
GGGTACCCATGATTGCGTGCCTCTACGGTCTGTTTGTCTAGGCTTGAGGATACCCCTTCGCCCGTCAGTTGACCACCAACGACTCCCCGATAGTTTCCCGACGATGTTGTCGATAAATACCAGGGGCGCGGCATCGGATGCCTTGCGTGTAGCGCTGCGCATGTGCCACTATTAGTAGCAAAGGGCAGGGCAGAGACACAGGATTAACCGGCCATGACGGACGCAGATCAGACGGTATTCATCAGCTATCGGCGCAGCAACAGTTCGTTCATCGCGCGCGCGGTTTTCCAGGACTTGCGCGCCAACGGCTACGATGTGTTCATGGACGTGGAGACCATCGATAACGGTGAGTTCGACAAAATTATCCTGCACCAAATCGCCGCACGCGCCCACTTCCTGCTCATCCTCGCGCCGGGGTCGCTGGACCGCTGCGGCGAACCGGGCGACTGGCTGCGCATCGAAATCGAGGAGGCGCTGCGCCTGAAGCGCAACATTGTGCCGCTGCTGTTCACCGGGTTCACCTTCCACGAGGCGAAGCCCTACCTCACTGGCAGCCTGGAACGGCTGTCGGCACACAATGCCCTCAACGTGCCCCACGACTACTTCGAGGAGGCCATGAACCGCTTGCGCACGCGTTTCCTCAAGCAGCCGGTGGCAGTGCCCGTGCGCCCCACCCCCGCCGCCGAAGCCGAACGCGTGCAGGACAAAATCGAGCAGGCCGGGCGCAGCGCCCCGACGTCCGATGAGCTGAGCGCCGAGGAGTTGTTTCGGCAGGCCTACCAACTGCCCGAGGACCGGCAGGACGACAAAATCGCGCTGTACACCGAGGTCATCGCGAAGAACCCGGCCTTCACCACGGCCTACAACAACCGCGCAAACGGATACAAACGCCAAAACCGCCTGCACGCAGCCCTGGCGGACCTTAACGTGGCGATCGAGCAAGCGCCGCGCTTCGTGCAGGCGCGCATCACGCGGTCGCAGGTTTACGCAGACCTGAACCAACCCGAGTTGGCCCTGGAAGATGCCATCGAGGCGGTGCGCTACGACCCCCAAAATTACCTGGCATTCTTCACGGTGGGCTTTACCTTTTCCCGGCTTGGCAACGATGCCCAGGCCGTCAAGGCCTACGACGAGGCGATCAAGCTCAAACCAGAGTCGGCGATTGCGTACAACAACCGGGGCTGGAGCAAAATGAAGCTCGGTGACTACGAAGGCGCGCTCATCGATTGCAATGTCGCCCTGCGTATAGACCCCGAAAACGCCAACACCTACGACAGCCGGGCAACCGTCTACTACGAGATGGGCCACTACAACCTCGCCATCTACGACTACGAAGTGGCCCTGCTGCTAGACCCCAACCTCGACCACTCGCGCGAGTTCCTGGAGAAGGCGCGCGCCGCACGCCCATAGCCATCACAGGCTATTTGTGAAAACTCATCATTGACGGGTGAACACCCCTTCACATACAATGTGTGAAACACTGATCATAGGATTTATGTGAATGGAGCGACACCCAAATATGATGGCTGTACAACAACTCCGCACCGCTCGCGAACTCATCCGCGCAAAGCGCTACGAAGAAGCCCACGACCTGCTAAAAACGGTGGACCACCCCACGGCGCACGAGTGGACCGCCCGCCTGGAGCACGTTACCGGGCGCAAAACGCTCAACTTCGATGACTTGCGCTCTGGGCTGGATACCCAACCCATCGAAGTGGTGAGCGCCAACCCGAAGCGCCGCCCGTGGGGCTGGTTGGCGTTAGCTGCTTTATTCGGGGTGGGTGGGGCTATCGCACTTGCGATGGGCCACATTGCCGGGCTATTCCCACTGGCGCTGGGCATCGTCGGCGGTTGGTGGGTTACGAAGTTGTAACCCGGCAATATGCAACCCTTTCTCGCGTCTCGTCGTCACATGGGGTGTGAGAGTGTGTGTGCGAGAAAGGGTTTTCTTCTCATCAATGATGGACAAACATATCACGTTTATGGTGGTCGCGGTCATACTATGCGTGGCGATGCTGGGCGCGGCGTTGTGGCTCGGCACGGTGGTTTAGCGTCACCCAGTGCACTTTACCCTCGTAGCAGGTACGATTATCCCCACAAGTACGCCGCCTTCCCTATGATACCGGGACGGCATTCACACACCACCAGGGGAAATTCATGACAACACAAATGCAATCTGTCGGCCTTGCTCGGCCCAACGGCGTCAGCCTCGTGCTGATGGCCGCTGTGCTGTGGGGCACCACCGGCACCGCCCAGGCCTTCGGCCCACCGAGCACCGATCCGCTGGCCGTGGGTACCCTTCGATTGTTGGTCGGTGGCGGCGCGCTCTCGATTTGGGCATTCGCGCGCGGGGTGCTGCGCCGAGGATGGCCCTTGCGCCCTACCCTAATTGGAGTCGTTGCGGTCGCGGCGTATCAGCTATGCTTTTTTACGGCTGTCGATGTCGACCGAACCGGCGTCGCCGTGGGCACAGTCGTCGCGATCGGCAGCGCGCCGGTTTTTGCCGGGCTGCTGAGCGCGCTTTTCCTCGGCGAGCGGCCCACCCGCACCTGGCTCATCGCAACGGCCCTCGCGATTGTGGGCTGCACGCTGCTTGTCACGGCGGGTGGCGGCGTCAGCGTCGACGTAAGCGGGGTGATACTCGCGCTGGGGGCGGGCCTTAGCTACGCGATATTCGCGCTCAGCAGCAAAACCCTGCTGGGCCGTCACCCACCAGACGCGGTCATGGCCGTGATTTTCAGCGGCGGTGCGTTGTTGCTGCTGCCGCTATTGCTCACGGTCGATACCGCATGGGTTGCTTCGCCGCGCGGGGTGAGCGTGGTATTGTGGCTCGGCCTTATGGCGACTGCGATGGCGTACGCGCTGTATGCACGCGGCCTGCAAACCGTGCCCGTCTCGACCGTTGTGACGCTCTCGCTCGGCGAGCCGCTGACGGCGGGGCTGCTGGGTGTGGTAGTTCTCCGCGAGCCGCTGACGCCCTCGGCGGCGGTGGGTGTGGGGCTGCTGTTCGCGGGGTTGGCGCTGCTCGCACAACCTAAACGCAAAGTCGACGCTTGACCGCCTGATTCACGATTTATTCCCTACCCCAATTGACAACCCCCGCGCACCCCATGCAGAATGAGGGCAACCAACTATACTTCAGGACAATTGAATCATGAGTGACCCGAGAGAGATTATTCGCACTTTCATCGAACAGGGCGACCACACCGGCTGGTTCGATGCCCTTTACACCGCCGCCGATGGCAACCCTGACCGCGTCCCCTGGGCCGGGCTGGCCCCCAACCCCAACCTCGTCCCCTGGTTGACGAACAACCGCGCCCTCTGCGATTCACTCGGACGGCGCGCGCTGGTGGTGGGCTGCGGCCTGGGCGACGACGCCGAGGAACTCGCCAGCCGGGACTTCGATGTAACGGCCTTCGACATCAGCGAGGCGGCCATCGCGTGGTGCAAAAAGCGCTGGCCGAACACCAATGTTCGCTACATCACCGCCAACCTGTTCGACCTTCGCCCCGGCTTCGAGTTCGACTTCGTGTTCGAGGCCTACACGATACAGGCCCTCCCCCTCGACGTGCGCACGCGCGCCCTCAATGCCCTCGCGGGGACGGTCGCGCCGGGTGGGCATCTGCTGTATGTGGGCCGGGGCCGCGAGGGCGGCAGCGATGTGCAGGGGCCACCGTGGGCCGTCAGCCACGAGGAACTAAACCTACTTGTGGACCGTGGCCTGGACGAAGTCACCTTCGAGGACTACACCGACATGCAAGACCACCGCTTCCCCGAGGGGTTGCGTCGTTTCCGTGCGTTGTATCGCCGGGCGGACTAAATGCTGCTGCTCGTGCTTTTGTGGCAGCTGATCTTCACGCAAGGCGACCCCGGCCTGGAATACATCCGCGAGGCGGGCTTCGTCGAAACCCCGGGCTGGCAAGTGACGGATAGTGGCTACACCGTGACGATCGCTGAAGCCTATGCCGACGCCAACCGCATCATCTTCACCGTGGAGGCGGCGGTACCGCCGGACTTGACGTATGATCGGGTGCATGTTGCCGCAACGTTCGACTACACGCTAGACGATGAGACCCGTAGCCGGCTGGCATTCCTGACCATACAGGAGTTTCCGCCAGAAGACCGCCCCCGGGTGCACCCGATACAGGTTCATTACCGCACCCCCAGCGACATCGACGTGGTCGACTTCACGCTGAACGTGCGTGTGCTCGTCGACCGCGAGGAAGTCGCCGCAGTTACCTTCGACGAGAGCCTGCCCGTGCGCGGGGCCATCGTCTACGAGCCTGCCGACGAAACCGTGCTCGCGGGCGGCATCCCGCTCACGTTGCGCCGCGCGGTGGTCACGCGCTCGGCCACATTTGCCGAACTCTGTTACCCCGGCGCGGAGCGGCTGTATGCGGCAGGCGACGGCACCGCCGAAACGCCCTTCGGCCCGGCGGACTTCGACGAACTGGGTAGCCAAAGCGCCCCCGACGAAGACGGCAACGTGTTGCCGCAGTACTGCATCCTCATGCAAACGTTCACCGCGTACGATACGGGCGAAATCTCGCTGCGATTGGATAGCCTGGAAACGCTCGGCGGGAACCGCACCGTCATCGATGGCCCGTGGGCGTGGACCTTCACCGCGCGCGAAGCCGAGTTATCGCCAACCGCCACCGCGACGGAGACCCCCTGAATGCGCAGCACCCTGTTGCTACTGATGCTCATGTTCCAGTTACAGCCTAACCCGCTGGCCAATGACGATGGCCTGGACTATGCCCGCGAGTTGGGCCTTGTGGCGCAAACAGAGTTACAGGCCACCGACAACGGCTACAACTTTACGATCACCGAGATTTACGCCGACGCCAACCGGGTGACCTTCACCTTCGAAATAGATGAACCAACATCCATGGGGGAGAGCATCGGCTTTAGGCCAACACTTATAAACGGCAGCGATACCGAAGACGACACCGCCGTGGTCCGACGGGTAGAACGCTTCGAGGCCCCCTACACCGAAACCGCGACTTTTCGCACGCCGTCTGCGCTCGATGGGGTAGCGCCGTACACGCTGCGCGTGGTGGCACAGCAGCGCACCGAAACCCTGGCCGAGGTCACCTTTAGCGGCGAGCTATAGCTTGTACCCGGCGAGCAAACCGTCGAGGTCGACGAAATCGCCAGCGAGAGCGATGTCGATGAGCGGCTTACGCGGGCCACGATACCCGACGCGAAGCTCGTGTATGAGGTGTGCTACCCGCCTGTGGCCGAAGACGGCTTTTACCGGCCCATCGGCAGCGTGGAAACGTCCCTTAGCACCGTGCGCATTCGCCATCGCCCGGCGCACCTTTTCGGCGAAACCGAAACCTGCCAGGAGCACTACGCCCTAACCGCCTACGATGGCGGTGAGATCATCATTCATATACGCGGGCTGAACTACTGGCGCCCCAGCCAGCGGGAAGAACCCGACATCATCGGCCCGTGGGCGTGGACGATTCGTCCGCCGGGCGGGGTGCCGCTGCCGCCCACCGTCCAGGTAGAGCAAACGCCGTTCGACGCCACGACGATGCCGCCCACACCCACCCCGGCACCCGAACCGGACACCGGACCAGTCCCTACAAACTGACGATCGAGGAAACCCCAGTGCGCTACATTGTGTTGAGCTTGTTGTTATTCCAGTTTTCCGGCAATTTCGGCTTTAGTGGAGATTTCGGCCTGAATTACGCCGGTGAAACTGGTTTAGTAGTACGCCCCGACGTGCAAGTGGTCGATAACGGCTACACCATCATCCTGCGGGAGGTGTTCGCCGATGCCAACCGCGCCGCGCTGGGGTTGGCGGCCATCCCCGACGACCCGGAGGCTGGCCCTTTCACGATGAGCAGCGGCATGGTCATCGGTGGGCGCAGCACCCGCGAGGCGATCCGCCTTGTAAGCACCGAAGACGGCACCGCGGACTCCGCGCCGTACTTCCGCTACACCTACCCGCTGCCCCCCGGCACAACGGGGGCGTTGCCATACACCGTCGCGCTGGAGGTCGTCCGTAGCGGCGAAACCCTGGCGACGGCGACCTTCGAGGGCGTGGTAACGGTGCAGCCGGGGCTACAGGTCGTTGAGGTGAACGAGGTCGTCACGGCGGAGGATGTATCGCTGGAGCTAACGACGGTGCGCATCACACCTACCTCGGTGTTTTACGAGTATTGCTACACCGCCGTCGTCGAGCGGGTTTACTTCCTGGTGCGCGATGGCGACCTCCGCACGGACATCAGCCGCAACAGGTTGTGGAACGGTGGCGGGACGGAGGTCGCCGACGAGGCAGGGCAGCGGGTTTGCAACACGGGCTTTTCCTTAACGGCCTATGACGGCGGGCCGCTGCGGCTTTCGTTCGAAAAGCTGGACCACCTCGGGTTTGGCAGCATGGGCCTCGACGATGTTGAGGCCTTATGGGAGTGGACGATTGTGCCGCCCGGCGAAATCGTGCCGCCGGGGACGGTGCCGCCCGTTGCGCCGCCGCTGTTCGCGACGGCAGCGCCGCCCACCCCCACACCCGAACCGGACACCGGGCCGGTCGCCATCGGCTAAACCTAAGGAGATGCTCTTGATTCCATTGCTTGCGGTACTAGTGCTTTTTCTCCAGCCCTACGACGCGTACGGCACCGACCCCGGCATCGAGTACAGTCGGGAGGTGGGGCTGGTAGCGCAGCCCGGGTGGCAGGCCACCGACAACGACTATACCGTGACCGTCGCCGAAGCCTACGTCGATATCAACCGCTTCGTCTTCACGTTTTCCGTCGA
>CAYSVE010000331.1:0-6761 GCA_964434365.1 uncultured Anaerolineaceae bacterium
GGCTAGCGCTGCCTTCGACGCCACCGAGAGGTCCAGCCCGCCGCCGATCATCAACATGGTCGTGAACACCGCGATAATGCCGATGGTCGCGCAGGAAAGCAGCAAATTGTTGAAGATGCGCGGCGTGAAAAACACATCGGAGAGCTGCGACATCACCAGCATAATCAGCCCCAACATGATGATGAGACCGAGCAACTCCTGCAAAAACGGCGACTGCAACACATTTCGCGAGGGGCCATCCCCACTTGCGACCTTCGCCTTCGGCTTTTGTGCGTCACTCACCATGAACGACCTCCCCGGCTGCTGCGGCCAGCAGGCTATCTTCCGTCGCGTCTTGTTGCATAAACTCCCCGGTGATCTTCCCCCCGTGCATCGTCAAAATGCGGTGGCTCACCGAGAGCACCTCCTGAATATCGGACGACACCATGAGGATCGCGAGACCCTGTTTCGCCAGCGCTTCCAGTTGGTCGTAGATGTCCGAACGCGCGCCCACATCCACGCCCCAGGTCGGCTCATTGAGGAGCAGCACCTTCACGTTGGCCTCCAGCCAGCGCGCAAGTACCACCTTCTGCTGGTTGCCGCCGCTCAAAAAGCGCGTTTCCACCTCCATACCGCCCGCCATCCGAATGCCCAAATCATCGATCCAGCGGCGGGTGTGGGTCTTCTCCTTGCGCTGCAAAAAGAACCCCAGCGATTGCAAGTTCTGCCAGTTCGAAAGCGTCGTGTTCTTGCGCACGCTCATGCCGAGCACCAGGCCGTTCACCTTGCGGTCGATGGGCACGAAGCCGATACCGGCGTTTTTGCCGTGCTGCGGCGATGTCACCGCGGCGGCAGTGCCCAGCACCTCGATGCGCCCGCCGTCGGCCTGCATCGCGCCGAATATGCACTGCGTCAGGTCGGCATGGCCTGCGCCCAACAACCCGAACAACCCCACGATTTCGCCCTCACGCACCTCCAGGTCGATGTTCTGGAACGAGCCGACTTTCGTCAGGTTATGCACGCGCAGCGCCACCGCTCCTAACTTGATTTCCGACGCGTGCTTGCGCACCTCGGCCCGGTCTTCGATCGTGCGACCCACCATCATCTCCACGAGGTCGTCCTGCGTGACCTCGGCCACGGGCTTGGTGCCCACATGGTTGCCATCACGCAGCACAGTTACGCGCTGCGCCACATCGAAAATTTCATCGAGCCGGTGCGAAATGTAAATGATGCCCACACCCTGCTCGCGCAAGTTCTCGATGATGCCGAAAAGCTGCTTCACCTCCAGCGGCGTGAGGGCCGCAGTCGGTTCGTCCATCACGATGATGCGCGCCTGTTTGCTCAGCGCCTTCACAATTTCGATGATCTCGCGCTGCACCACTGTCAGGTCCCGCATGAGCGTGCGCGGGTCGATCTCCACTTTCAGCAATTCGAGGTATTCACGGGCGGTGGCGTACGCCTTATTCCAGTCGATGAACAGGCCGCCTACTCGCTTCGGCAAGTGGCCGATGAGCATATTCTCCGCAACCGAAAGCTCCGGCGCATAGTGGAGTTCCTGGTAAATCATGCGGATGCCCGCCTGTTCGGCGTCGCGCGGTTGGTCGAACTGTACCGGCTCTCCGTCGATGATGACGGTGCCGCTGTCCTTCTGGTAGTCGCCGTTGAGTATTTTGATAAGCGTGGACTTTCCCGCGCCGTTTTCGCCCAGCAGCGCGAGCACCTCACCCCGGTACAAATCGATGGAAACATCGTTCAGCACGGGCACGCCGAAAAAGCTCTTGTCGATGTGCTGCATTTCCAGCAGCGGCTGTGTTGTCGAATGGGTCATGCTTGCTGCTGAGACCTCCGCGACGCTTGCTCCGTCACCCGTATGCGAATCTGGTCGAACCCAACCGCGATAATCAACGCGGCACCGCTGGCCACATCCTGGTACCACGACGGCACCTCGGTGATCGTCAGGCCATTGGTCAGCGTACGCAAAATCACCACGCCGACGAGTGTGCCCAGCAGGGTACCTTTGCCCCCGGCGAGGCTCGTTCCACCGAGGATAACCGCCGTTATCACCGTGAATTCCAGGCCGGTTGCGGCGCGTGGCGCGCTCGATGCAAGCTGTGACGCGATGATCAACCCACCCAGGCCCGCAAGCGTGCCGCACAACGTGTACGCCACGAGCAAATGCCGCGTCACCGGGATGCCCGCCAAACGGCTCGCCTCCGGGCTGCCGCCGATGGCATACAGATTGCGCCCGAACTGCGTGTGCCGCAAAAACACGTAAAACCCGATGTACAGCCCGATCATCAATAGCAGCGAGAACGACACACCGCCGACTTCGCCGCGCCCCAAAAACTGGAAGGCCGCGTTGTTGAGCTGGTTCGTCTGGCCTTCGCTCAGCACGAACGCCAGCCCGCGCACGATCGAAAACGTGCCGAGGGTGGTAATCAGCGGGTTGATCTTCATAAACGTGACCATGAAGCCGTTCAAAAATCCCACCAGCGTACCACTCAGCAGACCCAATAGCGTGCTAAACAGCAGCGGAATGCCCGCTTCGATCCACAGCAGGCTGGTCACCACGCCAGAGAGCGCCGCCACCGACCCCACCGATAGATCGACACCCCCCGCGATGAGCACCACCGTCATCCCGATGGAGACGATGCCCACCACGGCAAGCTGTTTGGTCACGTTTTCGAGGTTGGTCAGCGAGAAGAAGTTCTCCGAGAGGGCGGTGAAGATGAGGCACAGGAGCAAAAAACTACCGATGAGGGTGATCGTCGTGAGGTTGTCGCCGCTCACCCACGCAAATCGATTGCCTGTGTCCGGGGGTAAATCTGATGAAATCGATGCATGATCCATGCAGAAGGTCCTGTAAATCAAGTTGGATCAACGAAATGTGGTTGTTGGGGTGTGGTTGGGTAGCGCAAGCGATCGATCGCCCACGCCACCCAGAGGCCTTACGCCGGTTGTGTTATTCGGCGCAGAAGTCTTCCCAGTCTTCCGCGTAGAACTCACACAGGTTCGCTGCGGTGATGAACACGTGGTCCTGGTATACCGCCGGGGGTACGGTGCGGCACTCCAGCAGGTCCAGCATAGTGGGGATGAGCTTGTCGCCGTAGGTCTCGGGGAAGTAGCCCGTTGCGCCGAGGTAACGGCTGTTTTCCTTCACCATTTCCTCCTGGCCCGATGGATCGGCACCCTGGCCAACGACGTTCAGTTCGTTTTCACGCGCAGCCGTCTCGAAGGCGGCGATCACACCCAGCGCGGTCCCGTCGTTGATGGTCACGGCCACCACGTTGGAGCCTTCGGGAATGTTCGCGAGCGAGTCCGTCGTCACCTCGAAGGCGGTTTCCTGGGTGTTCTGGCTATCCAGGCGGAAGATGTTCTCTTCCGGCACCGGGTTTTCCAGGTTGTTTTGCAGGCCGTCTTCCTGGCCCTGCATACGCGCCGCCGGGATCGGCCCCGACTGCGGCAGTTCGAGGATCAACAGGTAGTCGACCTGGCCGTCCCAGTTTTCCACTGCCCACTCGGCGACCGCCGTACCCGCGAGTTCACCTGCGAAGTAGTTATCGGCACCGAAAAACGTCGCGCCCGGCATCGGGATGTCGATGGCGATCACCGGCACACCCGCCGAACGGAAGCGGCTCATAATCACGTTACCGAATGCCTCATCCGTCTGGAACTCGATCACACCGTCCACACCCTGTGTCAGGAAGTTCTCGGCGTTGGCCAGGGCCGTCGCGCCGTCGAGGCGGTTATCGGCCAGCACAACTTCCACGTTTCCGGCTTCTTCGGCAGCCTCGACGATGCTCTCGCGTACAAGCTGCGTGAAGACGATGTCCTCGGTGAGGTTGGCGAAGCCGATGGTGTAGCTATCCTGGGCGGTGGGGCAATCCTGCGCGTGGGTAGGGGTGACCTCGAACGCCAGCGCGAAGGCAAACGTGCTGACGATCATCGAAGCCGAGAGGAGAACGGCTATAACTTTGCGCAAAACAGTCACGAAAATACTCCTTGGAGATTAGTTTGTCGAATAAATATCTTTTGCTGTAACGAATGCCCCCGACGATACCGCCAGAGACCCAACGATTCAACGATGTGTCGCAAAATTGTTGAATTTTGTCGAAAAGTAACACAATCGCCAAAAATTGTCAAATGGTGCTAGTCTGTGTGGAACACCTCCTCCAGCTTAATCATGTTTTCGTCCGGGCGGCCATCGATGGATTCGAAGTACGGCCCCATGAACTCCTGCCACTTGAGGTTAATTTCCTCCGCTTCCATGCCCTTCAACGACGCCTCGAAGCTCTCGTCGGCCTCGAAGTAGCCGAATAGCAGCCCGTCATCGCGCAGAAACAACGAGTAGTTGCGCCAACCCGTCCGCCGCAGGGCATCGAGCATCTCCGGCCACACGGCTTTATGATGCTCCTTGTATTCTTCGATCATATCTTTCTTCACCTGTAGCAAAAAGCCGACTCGCTGCACGGTAAGCTCCTCTCAAATTGTTGTAATTTGTTGAATATTGGTAAAACTTGCTTAGAATTTAACATAATCGATAATGGGCATCAAATTGTTGAATATGTGTGCGCTCGATTACAATAGGCGCGCCACCGTCCGCAGCGAAAAAGGGATCGGCTTTGAGTAAGCCCGCAACGGTCTTCGAAAGACACCAACACATCCTCACCCTGCTGAAGGATCGCAACAGCGTTAGCGTCGCCGAACTCGCCGATTTGTTGGATGTATCGGAGGGGACGATCCGCAACGACCTTCAGGCGCTCGATGCCCAGGGCCAGTTACGCCGCGTCCGTGGGGGGGCTGTCGCGCCCACGCAGTACGCCGCCCACGGCAACCCCGTCCGCGCGCAGGCCCAGGTCAACGCCGAGCAAAAACAGTGGATAGCGCAGTGGGCCAGCGGCCAAATCGACAGCGGCGATGTGATTCTGCTCGATAGCAGCACCACCGTGCTCTTCATCGCGCAATACCTCGTAGACCGCAGCAACCTCACGGTCGTCACCAACGGCGTCGAAGTGGCGCGCGTGCTCGCGACCAACCCCACCAACACCATTATTCTTGTGGGCAACATCCTCCAACAGGATGGCAATACGGTCGTCGGCGCGGCGGATGCCGACATGCTGCAAGCACTCAACATCCAAACAGCGTTTTTCTCGTGCACCGGCTTCTCGATGGAAATGGGCCTGCTCGAACGCGATTTGCAGGTAGCCCAACTCAAGCGACAGGTGCTTAACACCTGCCAGAAGCGCATCGCCCTCATCGATAGCAGCAAGGTGGGCAAGGGTGCCCTTACGCCCTTCGCCAGTCTTCACGAAATCAACCACATCGTCACCGATGTGAACATGGCCCGCGAAACCATCGAGAGCATCCGCAAAACCGGCACCCACGTCACCATTTGCAGCGAGCAGACCGTCGCCACCTACACCTCCTACGAATCGGAGAACGGCTATCGCATCGGCTTCGCCAACATCAGCGAGGAGATGCCCTTTGGCCGCGACGTACGCCGGGGCCTCGAATTCGCCGGTCGCGAGACGACCGACCTCGAACTCGTCGTTGCCGACAACCAACTGAACCCGGACATCGCGCTTACCGTGGCCGACAGTCTCATCGAACAACAGGTGGATCTGCTCATCGAGTATCAAATCGACGAGAGCGTGGGCAACCTCATCGCGAACAAGTTCAACGCGGCAGGGATTCCCATCATCTCCGTCGATATTCCGATGGTGGGCGCGACCTTCTTCGGCGTGGATAACTACAACGTCGGCCTCATCGCGGGCAAGGTGCTCGGCGAGGCAGTGATGAACGAATGGGGCAACGACTTCGACTTCCTCGTCGTGCTCGAACACCCCCGCGCGGGCCACCTGCCCGCGATGCGCATTCAGGGCCAAATCGATGGCTTCCAGCAAGCCGCCGGGCACATCCCGCGCGAGCGCGTCATTCGCCTCGACAGCGGCAACACCTCGGGGGTCAGCGAGCGCGAGATGATACGCATGATGCAGCAAATCGGCGTGGAAAAGCGCTTCGCCGTAATCTGCTTCAACGATGACGCCGCCATCGGCGCCTTGCAGGCCGCCCGCACCCTCGACTGCGAGCCGCAGGTGCTCATCGTCGGCCAGGGCGGCGACCGTCGGCTGCGCATCGAACTACGCAACCCGCACACGCGCGTCGTCGGCTCCACCGCTTTTCGACCAGAAAGCTACGGCCCCAAACTGTTGCAACTCGCGCAGCGCATCCTCGCGGGCGACTCGGTGCCGCCCGCCGTGTATGTAGAGCACGTGTTTATCAACGCCGAAAACGTCGAACAGTACTACCCGGTGGACGCCAAAACCTAAATCTCGAACTGATACTTCCGCACCGCGTCCTCGTTTACATCCACCCCCAGGCCCGGCGCATCCGGCGCGGTCACCCAGCCATCGACGTGCCGCAGCGGGTTCGTCGCCAATTCGACCTGCATCACACTCGGCAGCGGCATCAACTCGAAGATCGTCGGCTTTTCCGCGCACAGCGCAATGTGGATCGCGGCGGCGGTGTTGATCGCCGAACTGTACGTGTGCGGGTTGAAGGTCACATTGAACTGCGCCGCCAACTCGACGATTTTCACCACGCCCGTGATGCCCTCCGCGCGCCCCGCATCCACAAGAATGATGTCGCACACATCGGCGTCGAGGATGTGGTGGAAGGCATCGAGCGTAAACAACCGCTCCCCGAACGCGATCGGCATCTCCGGCACCGCCGCCCGCAGATGTTGATACGCCGTCAGGTTATCCGGGTGGAAGGGGTCTTCC
>CAYSVE010000332.1:0-6721 GCA_964434365.1 uncultured Anaerolineaceae bacterium
CTAAACTTGCGAGAAGAGTGGGTCTATTCTGTGGGAGGGTTATCCTATCCATCAACAGAAGATCTGTCGGATAACCCTGAAACACAGGCACGCATTGAGACCTACGAGGCAGTACAACTCTTTTCACAACGTGCGCGCCAGGCAGATACCAATTTCGTGCCTACACACAACAGTATTGATATTGCGCGTATTTGTCAACTCGTTGAAGGAATGCCATTGGCCCTGGAATTGGCATCTGGTTGGGTTCGAACAATAAGCTGCCATGAAATTGCATTGGAGATCGAACAAAACCTCGACTTCCTGACTACGTCGCAAAGCAATGTCCTCACAAGGCATCAGAGTTTGCGAGTCGTCATTGAGCAGACATGGCGACGCCTGCCTGTAGATGAAGCGTCTGTGCTAAGCCAACTATCGGTATCTAGGGGTGGGTGTACCCGAGAGGGTGCTAAGGCTGTGACAGGTGCCACATTGACTGTATTGTCCTCGTTGATTGATAAGGCGTTGTTGCGTCGAACGGACACCGGGCGCTACGAAATTCATGAGTTAATTCGGCAGTTCAGCGCAGAGCAGTTAGGGCAGGATGCAGACCAGGTAAGGCGGGTTCAGGAGCAACACCGCGAGTACTATGTTTCACTTCTAGAGGCCCGGACTGCTGATGTGAAGGGCAAGAGACAGAAAGAATCGCTGACTGAGATCAGGGCAGATATAGACAACGTGCGCCTTGCGTGGCGCAACTCAGTCGCTCAGATCGATGAACAAGCGATTGAGCGCGCTGCCGAATGCTTATTCATATTCTATCTATATTCCAGCGGGCATTACGAAGGGCAAATTACATTTAAGCAGGCATTTGCCGTTTTCATCGAAGGCGAAAATAATGCGCCAGCCGTTTCGTTGCACGAAAAACTGGTTGTGCGGGAAGAACTAGCGAGCCTAGCTGGTATGTTGCTGGCCTGTCAGGGATATTTCCTGGGGCGCACGATTGATCCATTTACAGGTGAAACACTCATTCAACACGCTCTGACATTGATTCGCCAGGCAAAAGACAAAGATCACCACAAGGAAGGGTTTGCTCTGCAGTGGTTGGGTTGGATGTTAGCCCTTCAGGGACGGTCGGCAGACGTTCTGGCAATTGTTGCACCGACGCTAGCTATTCTGAGAGAAACCGGTGATCGCTGGTCGGAGGCATGGGCACTGCTAAATTGGGCGAATATCCTGAATGTTTTTAAGCCACTAGAAGCAGAGGAAGTTTACCAACAAGGCATGGCCGTTTGCCGAGAGATCGGTGACCGTAGTAATTTGGGGTACTACTGCCAAACTCGAAGCGCTTGTAACGCAAATCTGGGGCGCTTTGCAATGGCACTGGAGTTGGCAGAAGAAGCCGTCAGTATCTTCACGGCAATGGACAGCGTGCTGGGTCTGGGTTACGCGCTGCGCAATCGGGGCGCATTGGCTTTGCTGTCTGGTGACTACGAGCAAGGTATCCATGACTTACAACAGGCTGTGGCAAACTTCAGTGAGGTACGGACCGAATTCAATGTCATTTGGGCACAATGTTATCTGGGCACAGCATTGCGCATGCGGGGCGACTACAGAGATTCGGAACAACTGTATCAACGGGCATTAAACGCGGCAACTTTGCATGGTTATAAAGGGCACATGATTGCAAGTTTTGTCGGACTCGGTTGTCTAGAACAAATTCGGGGTAATTGGGATCGCGCGGAACACTATCATCGAGATGCGCTTGCGGTTGCCAAGACCATCGGCGAAGACGTTACGTTAGCGCGCGTGCACTATCACTTAGGGCTGGCATTGGTTGATGCGGGTGACGAGCGTTTTACCGAGGCGAGAGCGTATTTCAGGTTAGCCCTAGAACGGTCGGTGGCGTTAAACCTTGCTCCGATTGCCCTGAGTGTTTGCGCGGGTATTGCCAAGCTATTCTCAAGTTCGGGGCAACCGCAATATGCTGCTCAGTTGGCAACCCTAGCCGAGGCACACGAATCTAGCACCTATGAAACCCGCGAACTAGCGCGCTAATTGTTGGCACACTTGCAACAGATGTCTGCGACCCCAATGCCCAATGAAGCCAATACGCATGACTTGTGGTCAGTGGTGCGCCATATCATGTCTGAGATCGATACGTGAGTTGACTGCTTAGCCGTACGGGGAAAATCAAGATAGCTAGCAAGGTACAACACTGGCAAACCCTGATTTCCCCATCAACATCGCTTGATAGTCTGCTTACTACCCGGCCTGTATCGCGAGCGGCAGTTCAGGATTCATCAACGAAGCGCCACCATCGACAGCGATGATTTGCCCAGTGAGCCAAGCAGCTTTTTCAGAGCACAGTAGCGATACAAAATCGCCAATGTCTGCTGGTGTACCAAGCCTACCCATTGGGGTCCATCCATCTTTGTGCCAGTTACGCATCATATCTTGTGCTTCGGATGGCAGACTGTTCAACACGCTGTCCTCGGTGAAGCCTGGGCTTACTCCATTGACCGTAATTCCATTCTTGGCAAGTGCAACAGCAAAGTACTGCACTAGCGACTGCATGGCGGCTTTACTTGCCCCCATCCCAATCCATGGTTGCCAACTGCCGGTGCGACTGCCCGCCGCATATGTGACTGCGAGGATTCTTCCTCCGCGACTCATCATGGGGACGGCAGCGCGAACGCCCCGCAGAAATGCGTCCGATTGAGTCGCAAACGCCATTTCCCATTGTTCCGACGTAATCTGCATCGGCGCTGCATAGAAAAGTGGGATTTCGGGACGTGCGTTGCTGATGAAAATATCCAGGGTGTCGAAATTCGCCTGGACCGTGCTAAAAAGATGGCGGATGTCTTCAGCTTTTGACACGTCCGCCTGGACAATGAAACCATCGGAGCCACAATCCCGCACCTTAGCGAGGGTATCGCGCGCTGCAACCTCGTTCTCGTAATAGTTGATAGCGACCTTTACACCCTGCTCGGCCAATCTAGTGGCAATTCCCCGTCCAATGCCTCGCGAACTCCCGGTAATGAGTGCAGTCTTGCCTTCAAGTGTCATTATCAAGTTTCTCCCTTTGCTACTGTCAGATGACTTCACTGTAGCCAATCGGAGGCATAAGTTGCCCTGCCGAAAGATAGGGAAAAGGAAGGCCTTGGAGAACAATGGAATTCTTCGCCTGATAAGGTCGGCGGCATGACCTACATTTCAACATGTCGGTGCTGTCCACCAAAATCGTTAAGAATTCACGCTTGACCTGCAACCACCAAACCTAATGTCCTTTGCGTTCGTTCATCAGGGCCGAACAACGGCAAGGCCTTAAGCATCGGCTCCAGACGCAACAGCCTGACCAAGCCTTGCCTCGACCGAACGTGTTTTCAATTCAACTGGATTGAGAAGTATACCGCACACAATGATCCGAAGTTCAATGCGCTTATCCATCAGGTTGGGCGTGAGCGACACTATATTTAGGGTTGCTATCAACCAGCATCCGTTGGGGTAGGGGTAAGGTCCATCGGCTGTGTTTACCCACTCCCGGGTGTTGTTGCTCATGTTGTAGGCTGTAGGCACCCGCCCACGACTCACTCTACTCGATGTTGCTCAGAGACAGATTGTAATCAACCGTTGCTGTTAGTAAATTACATCGAGTTATCGTTCGATCCTCGTCGCCACCGCATCGTATAAATTCACTTCGACGATTCAAGGTGTTCCTGCCAGTAGTGGTTCGTCTTGGCAACCACCGTAACTACATTTTTGATCTCTTTCTCCAGCCGGAAATCGGCACCCGCTGGAAAGTAGAGAATGTTGTCTTCGCGGCGGACGCTGATGTTCTCAACGACAATTGCCCGCAGTAGCCACAGCGCCATGTCTTCGCTCTCACAAACCATACCGATCCAGCCTGGGGAAGCAGAACGCGTCGTTTCGAGACCAGTCACCATACGAATGCCACGATCAAGTTCTTTCAAAACGGTCTCGTAGTCGTCCGGGTTTTGCTCGATGCGTTTCGGATCACCGGGTTCGAGTAGTGTCCCGCGGTGCGGAGGCCCACCTGCAAGCGCAAGATCACAAAAATCTGTCCAGATTTCGTTCCATGCCGCGTTACCATCCTTGTCGTACACGAGACCAGCAGCCCCCATCGGTGCCGCACTAGGGACCTGATTCTGATAGCGCGCTGGTAGCAAATTCATCAAATTCTGGTTCAGAGGCATCTCGGCAAGACCGCCGAGACCATTAGGCTGCGAAACATAATTGGGTTGGATGTTTACGACAACCTCACCCATCGCCGCGATCGAATCGTGTAGCGATTCTTGTATTTTCGTTGCAATCGCGTGGCTTTCTACGAGAGACAGGCTTTCTTTGACAGAGGCCGTCACCTCTGCAAAGAGCCGATGACCGACCCAGTGCACACGTAGCTTCGTAATTTCTTCGACGCCCTCAACCGTCTCTGAAAAATGCTCAATGCGATTCATGACAGAAGGTTCGACAGCATCCATCAATCGATAAAACACTTTGCGCACTGCCTGCCACGCAATACCCACGATCGTTACGCCTATGAGTACACCGATGATGGGGTCGATGATTGGGACATTGATCCATGCGCCGAAGACAGCGAGCAGAACGGCCAACGAGGTGACTGCATCGATGCGGGCATGCTGTCCATCGGCCACCATCGCGTCGGAGCCGATGCGTTTACCAACACGAATTTGCAGCGATGCGACCGCCTCATTCCCGACAAAGCCAGCCAGTGCGGCGAGCGCAATAAGGCCCAGATTTTCCAAAGGGAAGGGTTGGAAGAAGCGGCGGAACGATTCGAACATGATGTGCCCCGCACTGTAGACAATAGACAGCACGATAAATATGCCCGCAATGTCCTCGGCTCGTCCGAACCCATAGCTAAAGCGTCGGGTTGCTGCGCGCCGTGCCAAATAAAATGCGATGAGGAGCGGAATCGAATTGAGCGCGTCGACAAAGTTGTGTCCGGTATCGGCCAGCAGAGCCACGCTGTTGCTAAAATAGTAGATGATGACCTGAAAAACGGTTGTTAGCCACAGTAGGCCCAATGAGACCCACAGCGTAATAATCCCAAGATTATTGTCTCGCACAGCTTCATCCACGATCACACTATCGGTATCACCATGATCGTGATCGAAACCGGGTAGATGCAGTACGGCACCGATCCAGCCAATAATCCCTTCAGGGTGTTCATGACCACCGAAGGTCTTCTTCTGTTTCAAAGAGGGTTGTTCTGTTGTCACGCGTACGTCCTCAGATTCATCAACATAACCTTGCTGTTGATATTACACGTTTAGCAAGAAGTAAATCCCGGCGAGTCCGATGAGCATACCAGATACCCGCAGTACAAGCACACCCCGCTGTGACCGTAATGCGATGTAACCCAGTAACGCGCCAATGACGTGTAACCCCGCCGTCGACATAATGAAACCGGCCACATAGGCAATGAAAAAGACCAGGTTTTGTTCTGATGGAACCGCTTCGCCGTGTGCGTAGCCATGGAAAACTGCGAAGATGCCAACGATGATAAGTGCAACGGCTTCAGGAAATTGTCGCTGAATAACCAGTGCGATACCCAGTAAGATCAGCGACGTTGCGATTCCGTATGCAATAATGCTCGTCGAAATGCCGAAGAAGCCCACAACACCACCGATGCTCATCATGATGAGGAAAGCCAACGGCACCGTCCATATGGCGCGCTTACCGATCTGAGCGCTGACAAGGCCAACGGCTACCATTGCCAGTAGATGTTCGAGGCCGATGAGCGGATGCAGAAAACCTTCGATGACACCCGAATCGCCAGGCAGTACGTGAGCAAGTAATGTCGGCAGGTATTCAAACATGGGCAGCACTATATCCTTTTCACTCACCCACCGATGCGCAGTCGGTGCAATAACCATAAATTGCCATATGATCGATCCGCGCTTGGAAGCCGTGCTGCGACGATAACTGTGCTCGGATGTCATCGAACAAACTATCGTTTAGGTCAATCGTCTTGGCGCAGTTCAGGCAAACCAGGTGATGATGTTTTTGTGAACCGATAATCTGGTACACAATACCCGATTCTGACATATCCGTTTGCGAAACCAACTCGAGATCTTTCAACCATTGCAAAATGCGGTATACGGTCGGTTCCGCTAAGGAGTGCACATCCTGCTTCGCCTGTATATATTCGTTGACATCGTTGATAGTCATGTGAGCGCGTGTATCGAGGAGCGCTTCGATGACCAAGCGCCTCTGGATGGTAATGCGTTCACCATGTTGCCGCAGGACATCCACAATCCGATCATACTCTGACATAAGATTTTCGCATTCACTTCCACGAAGACCTTATCTTATCAGGTGTTGGCTGTCGACTCCATGCTTTGATGCGTTGTTCCGTCGTTGTGCACGTGCGGCACAAGCGAGTGCGGCTTTTCGAGGCCATGGGCTTCCATGAGGGCAACATCACTCATAATCTTGGCCGGTTGCCCATCCTCGATAATCTGCCCACCATCCAGCAAAATCACACGATCACACACTTCGAGGATCATCTCTAGATCGTGGGATGCTACAATCACCGTGTGCGGTGCATGCTGCATAAACTGAATTAAACGACGACGCGCGCGGATATCGAGATTCGCATCGGGTTCATCATACAATACTAACCCCGGGTGCATCGCCAGCACACTTGCAATCGAGACCATGCGCTTCTCGCCACCCGATATGTGGTGAGGCGCACGGT